>JBHLOG010000212.1:0-4659 GCA_048940765.1 Promethearchaeota archaeon
AAAAATCACGAGATATTGTTAGATCTCGAGCCTCTATATGAATCACATCCAAAAATATTTTTTAAATTTATTTCAGATAGAAATATCTTCGGGTATTCAAATGAACAATATTATGCCACATCAGATACTTATTTTCTTTGGCCTAAATCTAAAGAGAGAGATATCGACTATCTATTCATTCTCGCTTACTTAAATTCTAAAATCGTACATTTTTTGTATAGATCTAAAAATATTAAAATTAAAAGAAGTAAGACTAAACTCGAGCAAACCCTACCAATTCCTAATTTAAAAAATTTCAAAAGTCCTGATAAGATTGAAATTATAAAACTAATAAAAGTTCTTACAAATTTTCTATCTAATAACAATATTCAATATGAAAAAGTAATAAATAGCTTGTTGGGTATAGGAGATGTTCCATTTATGGATTGCAATGAATTTAAGATAAAAATTGTTAATGCAATAAAAGACAAAAATTACATTCTTATAAAAAACATCATCGATGATCTTTTCTTTCAATTATTCAATATAAGTGAAATCAAGGTAAATTCTTTATTAAAGAAATATTATAATCCTTAATAAAATCAGTTCTTATTGCTCTTTTTTCTTATTTTTAAGAATCGATAAGTTTTTATAGTTTTAGTGGCATATGTAAATTGTGAAATGTCAACAAAAGATTGACAAAATCTAAAATTAAGGTGAAAAATGTGCCGGATGATTTTGATGATATTATTGATAAAATTAAAAAATATTTTAAATTAAATTCAGATATATTTGATATCGATTTTTTATTTATTCCAGAATCGAAAAAAGATTTTAAATTGGACCCTGAAGATAAAAATATAAAGGGTCTTAAGGTATCATATCATTTTGAATCAGGGATGGATAAACCTGAAATAAAGATAGAAGGAAATATTGATAAAAAGAGAATTCATGATTATTTAAAAAATGTTGATTTATCTAAATATCCAACATTAGAAAGGTTATTTGATACAAAATTTATGGAAGAAATTGATGCCAGTGAACTTTCTTTAGAGTATACTAGAGATAGTAAGGATTTGTCCGTTTTAGAGCCAATCACTGAGATCAATGATTGTAAAGATTTTACTGAAATAATATTAGAAATTCCAGGAATGAGGAAAGAAGACGTTCAAATAAATTATAGTGAAGAAGGGACTAAATTAATATTCAAAGCAGAAAATCAATTTCGAAAATTTATGAAACATATATATTTACCTTTCAAATCATCATTTAAAGATTCTCAATTAGAAGTGAATAATGGTTTAGCTATTATTAAAGTTAAGAATTCAAATAAGTAAGATGATTTATTGATTATAATAATCTTTTTGAAAATATAATTATAAAATTAATTAGAGAGAGGAAAAACTGTGAGTGGAATAACAAGGGAATATAAAGGAAATGGAAAAAAAGTAAGAATAAAAGATGCTTATAAAGTAGATGCTGGTAGAGGTAGGATTAGACTTGATCCTGATGTAATTGATGAATTAAAACTTAGAACTGGAGATGTAATTGAAATATCGCATCATATAGCAGGAAAGAAAACTGCTGCCTTATTATACCCAGGAAAACCTGAGGATAAAGGCACGAATATAATTAGAATAGATTCTTCATTACGAAGGAATATTGGGGCTTCATTGGATGATTTAGTTGAAATTCGCAAAATTGAAGCGAGTTTAGCTGATAGGATAACATTTGCTGGGTTACAAGAATCTGTTATATTAAGGAGATCTGATCAATTAGTAAGAATGTTAGAAAATCGTGTAATAACAAAAGGAGATATTTTAAGTTTTAATGCAATGGGTAGAAGGATTGATTTTATAGTTATAGATTATTTCCCTAGGGCAGATGCTGTTAGGATTCATTTAGATACAAAAATCACAATTTCAGAAAAAACCCATAAAGAACTTGAGGAATTAGAGTCTAGAAGAGTAACATATGAAGATATAGGAGGATTAGAGGAAGAAATTCAGAAAATACGAGAAATGATTGAATTGCCATTAAGACATCCTGAATTATTCAAAAGAATAGGAATTGATCCTCCTAAGGGAGTTTTACTTCATGGACCACCTGGAACTGGAAAAACACTGTTAGCTAGAGCTGTTGCTTACGAAACAGAAGCACATTTCATTACAATTAGTGGACCTGAGATTATGAGTAAATTTTATGGACAGAGTGAAGAAAATCTTCGCAAGGTTTTTGAAGAAGCTAAAGAGATGGCACCCTCTATAATATTCATCGATGAATTGGATTCTATTGCCCCTAAGAGAGGTGAAGTCACTGGTGAAGTCGAGCGAAGAGTTGTTGCTCAATTACTTTCTCTTTTAGATGGGTTAGAAGGGAGAGGTGAAATTATTGTTATTGGAGCAACAAATAGAGTAAATGATATAGATCCAGCACTTAGAAGACCTGGAAGATTTGATCGGGAAATCGAACTTGGAGTTCCCGATACAGATGGAAGATATGAAATTCTATTAATTCATACGCGTGGTATGCCTCTTCATAGTGATGTTGACCTTCGACTTATAGCAGAAAAAACTCATGGATTTGTCGGTGCTGATGTAGAAGCATTAGCAAAGGAAGCTGCTATGTTAGCTATAAGAGAATTACTACCAAAAATTAATTTAGATAAGCCAATTCCTCCAGAAATATTAATGGAACTTCAAATTAAAATGAAAAGTTTTGAAGCAGCTAGAACCAGCATTGAACCTTCAGCTTTAAGAGAAGTTCTAATAACCCAACCTACTGAAACATGGGAAGATATAGGTGGTTTGAATGATGCTAAACAACAATTGAGAGAAGTAATTGAATGGCCATTGAAATATCCTGATCTATATAAACATTTAAATTCAAAACCTCCAAATGGAATTCTCCTCTTTGGACCTCCTGGAACTGGAAAAACACTTTTAGCTAAAGCATTAGCTCATGAAAGTGAAGTTAACTTTATTTCAGTAAAAGGACCAGAGTTTTTATCAAAATGGGTGGGTGAAAGTGAAAAAGCAGTAAGAGAAACTTTTCGAAAAGCAAGAGCTGCATCTCCTTGTATTATTTTCTTCGATGAAATTGATGCGATAGCAGGATTGAGAGGTAGGTTTGCAGGTTCTCAAGTAACAGAGCAAGTTGTTTCGCAGTTATTAACAGAAATGGATGGATTAGAAGGCTTAAAAGATGTTATTCTACTTGCTGCTACAAACAGGCCAGATATGCTAGATCCTGCTTTGCTAAGATCAGGTAGGTTTGGAAGACATATTGAAATACCTATGCCAGATAAAGATACAAGGATTGAGATATTCAAAATTCATCTTAAGAATAAACCATTAGCTTCAGATGTAAATATTGATCAATTAGCTCAGGAATTAGAGGGATATACTGGGGCTGATATTCAAGCAATCTGTGAAGAAGCCACACTTTTAACAATTCGTAAAGCAATTGCCGATACTAATATTAATACTCATAATGCAGAGTCAGTGAAAGCAGTAAAAGTCTCAAAAGCAGAATTCAATGACGCTATTCAGAAAGTTTTAAAATCAGCCGATAAAGCTAAAAAGTCTCATGAAATGTATGCAAAAGAACCTTCAGAAGAATTATATAGATAATAAATTTTCTTAAATAAAAAAATTAAAAATTAAAATAAGTTGGAATTAGAATGGAGTTAGAAGAACAAGAAGAAAACGATGTTTTTCTAAGTATTGATAACTTACTTGAAATATTAGGAAATCCCACTAGAAGAATTATTCTATCAAAATTAGCAAAGATCCCATTAGGCGCTTCAGAATTAGCAGCTTCATTCGGGAAAAAGATTTCAAGACAAGCAATACATAGTCAACTTAATTTGCTTTCGGATTACGGAATAATTGAAAGTTTTGGTGATGATCCAAGGAATGTTAAGTATCGTATTAAGAATAACATATCTTTAAGAATTGATATCACTCCAGATTATTATAATATGAATTATAAACTTACAAAAGTTGATGATGTAAGAAAAAATTTGCAAATGTCGAATACTGATTATCATATAGACTATCAAAAACTTAAATCTCCAAATAAGAAACTCAGATTTTTAGGAGAAAAAATTAAGGAAATAGAACAAAATATTAAAAATTTAGAAAACAATAGGAATGAATTATTGCATAAAAAAGAGTGTTATATAGTAGAATTAAAAAATATAATTCGAGATCAGTACGAAGAGGTTCTTAATAAGAAAGAACAACCAAATTTAGAGAAAGAGATCTTTTATACGCTTTTTTATGATCCTATAAAATATTTCGAAAGAATAAATATTGATAAATTAATTGATGATATTTTTTTCGCAGAAATGGGTGCGATACGTAGGGATCAAAATAGAGTTTCTATAAGGCATTTATTAAGAGATTTAACGAGCCTAATGGATTTTTTAAGAGAAGATGAAAATGATTTTTGGTTTTTTGATATCTAATTCATATTTTTATTATTCATAAATTATCAATATATTAATCCTATGAACCTAAAAGAATTAAAAAAGGAGATGCCTGTAATATTTAAACAGGTTAAAAGAGATGTGAAAAAAGTGTATGGACGCCATCGAGCAGGTTTGAGTCTTGGCCTTGTCGATATGGGCATGTATAGAGGTGGATTTATAGGAGGTATGCATTTTGCTCCAGGAAC
>JBHLOG010000060.1:0-19977 GCA_048940765.1 Promethearchaeota archaeon
TTTTCAGCATTAAAAAAAATAAATTTAACACAGTTAAATCGAATTATACGAAAATATTATTTAGAGAAAATTTAATATTTTTTAAGGATGGCTTATTTTAGGATTCTTGCTTCTATCCCAATTAACAGCAAATAAAAAATCTCTACTTGCTTTATTTTTATAGATAAGTGGAAAACCACTCTTTTCTTCAAATTTCAGTGCTAAATCTTCCAAATAATCATATTCAGGAAAATAATATTGAAAATCTTTCTCACTTTTCAACCTTTCCTTTATTAATAACGCCTTTGCTTGCAATGTAAATCCTTTAATTTCAAAAAAGTTCGGATTTGCTTCTTCTATTATTTTAGTATAATCATTAATAAATTGTTCATTTACAGTGAGATTTTTAACAGCAGTCAATCGTACAACTGTTCTACAAGATAAAGAATTGATTAAATCCAAACTATTCATGATTTTATCCCAACCATTTTTAATCATAGGACGACAAACCTTTTTATATATTTCTTCATTCGGAGCAGCTAGAGTTATATACAACTGCGAAGGGCTAGGATCTAACTTTTCTATTTTTTCTGGTAAAGTACCATTAGTGACTATGAATGTTGTCATATGACGATTCTTAAATTCTTGTACAAATTCAGAAATTCTTGGGTATAAAAGGGGTTCACCATCAAGTGAAATTGCTGCATGATTTGGGATCATTGCCTCACTATGTGCCTGCATTATCTCATCAGGTGTAGTTAATGATCTTTTGATTAATACTTCTAACTCCTCCTTAGAACCAATGCAACATTTGATATCATCATCCAATCCAAATTCATTAGATGATTGATTAATTAATTTAATGAATTCTTGATTTTTTAGAAGTATGATTGCCCGTTCAATTTTATTTTTTGAAACGTGAATTTTATTAGCTAACGAATTTATATTGAAGTTTTGATGACTATTCAAAAGCATATAATAGAGAATATCAATCATTATTTCATAATTATCAAGATAACGCCTCAAGGTTAAATGGTTCTCAATAATATCTTTATGGTGTCGCAACATTTCATCAACAAGTAATTTCGGATTATCTGGTTCAACAATAAACTCATTCCCAAGTGACCCTGATTCTATATCTCTCCAACAAAAAGTACACTGATGATTACAAAAGGGTAATGAAGGAGTATTTTGTAAGCATCTATGACTTTGGATACCAAAAATATCTTTATAACAATTTCGATTATTTCTTCCAGTCATTAATCGTTGTTCCAGCCAATGACATGGTTTGGTAGATGAATGCTTATTTTCTCCAACTATTCTATAAGTTGTTTTTGTATAAGTCTCAACAAACTCATTTGTAATTTTGTTGTCTACGATAAATCTGTTATTCATTAAGGAACCACTTTGAACTCGATATTCACATTAGTTTATATAAATAAATGTATTTTATTAAGATATTAAATTAATTTCTTAAAAATTATAAGTACATACATAATTAGCGTAGAACTTTTAGATTATAACTAAAAATTCAGTTTTGATTAATTAGAATAAATCAAGATTATGATTTAAAATGTTGAATAGAATAAAAAGTGAGTTGTTAAATATAGGATTGAAATTTATTAGTGTAGATGAGAAAATAGTACGGATGCTTCTTGAAACTAGTCCCTCAAATGTAAATGAAATTGTAATCCTACCAGCTATAAAAATTGTTATGAAAAAATTATTACAGAAATTACACAATAAACGTAACTATGGAAGAGTATATAATGGGGAATTAAACAATATCAGAGTCAGTATTATTCGTTCCTTAGTCGGTGCTCCAAATTGTGCGATGGCGATAGAAGCATTAAAGCGATGTAAAACAAAAGTCATAATTAGAATTGATGTGTGTGGAGGAATAGAAAATGAGAATTTCCCAATAAATATTGGTGATATTTTAATCCCAAAATTAGCTTATTGTGATGATGGTACAAGTCCTAATTATATAAGAGAAAATCCTTCTTTAGTAAATGAATTAGAGTCAATTTCAAATCCAACGGGAAGATTTCAGAACATTTTTACTGGTAATCAGACTGTTTTCATCTCTAAACCAAATGAAATGTTAAAACAATTTTTTATAGACGAGGATTTAATATCCAATAAAGATAAAGTTAAAGAAACTACCATATGGACTACTGATGCTCTATTCTGCGAAAGTTTAGACTTTGTTAGAGCATTGAGTTCAATAAATGTTCAATCTATTGATATGGAATCATCCATATTATTCTTATTGGGTAAAATATATAATCTGAAAACAATATCGATTCTTTCAGTTTCAGATTTACCAGGTCATCCAAAATATGATTTACTTAATTCAAATGAAATTCATCCAAATATGGAAACTGGTATTGATAATGCAATTAAGCTTGTGATTAAGAACTTACCAAAAATTAAAAATGCATTATTATAATCTAAAATTATCTAATTAAAATTAAAATCCTTTAAGTAGTTGACTAAAATCGGGTTCATCAAAAAAAGTATTGTATCTTTTAAGAAGCTCAACATTTACTAAAAATATTTTATTGTTGGATTTATTTTTTGTAGTTCTTACAAGATTGAGCTCTTTTAATTTCTTTACATGATATAAAATTGTACCAGAATACATATCTAAATTTTCTCCAATCTGAGAAATTGAAATTTCTTCATTTTTAAATAATTCTTCTAAAATTTTGGGAATTAAAGGATTTAGAAAAATAACTTTAAATTTATCATAATCGTCAGGCATATCACTTAAGAAGTAATGAAGTGTTTTCCCTATTTTTTTAGATCTTATCAGATTAAATCTTTCAAGTGTCATTACATGTTTTAAAAATGGAGTTCTAGTTATTTCTAAATCTTCTTCGATTTTTTCATCTCTAGCATGGATTCCTGGGTTATTTTTAATGAAATCAAGTATTTTTACCAATTTTTCATTACTAAGGATCTCTAATTTAGTACGTCTCTCATTTGTTACGATCCAATTTTTCGCCTCTAAACTTCTTATGCCTAGAAAAATTTCTTCTTTACTATATCCTTTCTTATAAGAAAGTTTAGCAATACATTTAGCATATAACTTCTCAATTATTGGATATTTTTGGATTTGACTTTCCGATTCAATTTCAAACTCAGTATCATAGCGCTTTAATTTTAAGATATCTTTAGCAATTTCTAATACATCTTTTTCTATTTCAGTTAACTCTTCAATAATTTCCTCTTTATCTAATTTTTTTTCTTCTAGCTCAACTACTTCTTGTAATGGTTTAAAATTAAGTCGCCTAAATGAACTCTCTTGGAGCTCTTCTTTCTCTTTAGTTCCTTTAGGTTCTCTTTTTTTTTCTAAAGACATTTTTAGGCGTTTTCCTCTAAAAATTGAATGAACTTTATTTGTTCCTCATAATCCATATATTTCAGTTGTTCTACAATCTTATCATAATGTTTAGGTTTAACATTAGGAAGCTTACGAATCCTATTAATTAATTTTTTGGGTATTTCTTTGTATAAATCAACTAAAGCAGCAATATATTTTACCTGTTCTTCTTTTGTTAAGAAGGCAAGCTCCTCCAATAATTCCTTCTTCTCTTTTTTAGAAATTTTTAAATCATTTATTTGATTCCTTAAGTCCTTTGAAAGTACAGCAAATATTTTTGAGAAATATTCTTTAACTAATTTTTTATCCTTTTCATCTTTAACAGGTAAAAGAGAATCATGCAATTTTAATTCAAATTCTTCTTCCCTTTTTGCTTTTTCTTCTTTATCTACTTTAATAGGAATCTCTTCAAGTTCTTTAACTATAAGAGTTTCAATTTTTTCTGGCTCTTTTTTAATTGTTTGTTCAACTACTTCAATTTTAGGCTCTTTCTCTTTCAAAATAATTTCCTGGGAGGGTTTTACTTCTCTATATGGAGCTATAGGTGGCGCTGGAGGTTTTGGAGGGCTCGGGGGAGATGGAACATAATAAAATGGTTTTTCTTCTACAGGAGGAGCACTTAATATTTCAGAAGGTTTACCAAAAGATAATAAAATTACAAGAATTCCTTTTAATAATATAAAAATTCCAGCAGCGAAAAATAAAACACCCAAAATTCCTCTAATGATTATAGGAACTGCATTTCCTACTTTAAATTCATTTTTCTCTTTTAGTTTAGATCTTAATTTAAAATCTATTAAAATAGCTGTGGTTGATATTATAAACAAAATAGTTAAAGTTAAAAAATAACGAGATATATCAAAAGAGAAATTGAATATTCTTATAGTTGTTAAAATATCATATCCTAATAAATAATTATCTCCTAAATAAATCCCATAAATTCCAAATAATATAATTAAAAAGCCAGCTTTAGCTGAAAAATAATTCAGAGAATTCTTAATTAATAATCCAAAATCATAAATCTTAAAGGAAGTATTTTTTTTATCAGTTATTACATAAAGAATTATAAATATTCCTTTAATAAGAAGGATTACACCTGTACCATACAGGACACAACCTAAAATTCCCCAACAGAAGGCATCAATAAAAATGTCATTATAGTCTCCTTCTTTTATTTTAGATGAAATATAAGAGCTATCATATATTATAATGAGAAATCCAATAAATCCTTGAAGTCCATATCTAAAAAGAATATCAAACCAATTGCTAGGATCAAAAAATATTTTAAAAATCCAAATAAAACTAATAATAGTAAATATTATTACCGGAATAAGTGATATTTTATCCAAAGACCGAATGATTTTTTCTAAGGTAGTTGATTTACTTTCAGATAAAGTATGATATGACTTTTTTTCTCTTATATATGGAGTTGGAGCAGGTCTAAATTTAACTCCTTCTAAATTAAAAGGTGAACCACATCTTTCACAATAAACTTGAATATTTCTTTCTATTAAACGTGAAAGTTCATCTGGAAATGCATAATTGCATGTCCTACAAATATAAACAGCCATATTTTTTAACTACACCTTTATAATTATATTTTTGTTCCTTTACTTTAATTTTTTTCTTTAACCAAATATAAATTTTCATTAATGAGAAATGGTAATAGAAGCTAGGGTATTATTTCTGATGAATTGTTTTCCACAATTTACACAAAAAACCATCCCATTTCTTTCAAAGCGATATTTCATTTTTTCAGAAAATTTCTTCCCGCATTCACTACAATATTCTAAATTGTAAGGATATTCACTAGAAAAATTTTCATTAATATTTGCTTGGTTATCTATTTGATTCGAAGATTTTGATTTTCCTGAAACTAAGAAGTAGAATCCTTCGAACAGCTTATAGATCCCATATCCAATATATCTAAGAAGGTAATATAATCCTTTAAAAATATAATATACTAAATAAGCAATTCCTTTTATAATAAAGTAGATAAGTGTAATCAATAAAGCTAAGAGAGCGATTATTCCAATCAAAGCAAATATTTGACCGTATATAGGTTGCTCTATATACCATTCGACAAATATATTATACCACATATTGATACTATTAAAAAAATTCTCCCAATCCAAAATTTCTCAACTTTTTATTTTCTTAATTATTTTAATAAAAAGATGTGATTAACTGATTAAAAAAAAATTGGAGTCCAATTTTTGATATGTTATATTATATAAGTTCAGTTTGAGTTAGAACATTTCAATCAAAAGCTTCCAATCAATAGATACAACCGTTTTATGAAGAAAATGATCATCATCTACTATATTATATGTGAGATTAGTAAATAATTTTTCAGCATACTTACGGGATTGGTGTGATGAGACAATTCTATCATTTTTACCATGAAATATAACTACAGGAACATTTACGGGAGAATAAGTTTTACTATTTAATTCTGGAATTAAAAAATAAGGCGCTAATAAAATTAATTTAGAAACTTTCTCAGGATTTTTTAAAGTATATAATGTTGCCATCAAACCACCAAAACTACTCCCTATAATAACCCACGGTTGTTTATCTTTCAAAATTGTATACAATTGTTCCATTCTGATTTTTAATAGTAACTCTATTGATATATTAGGATTATATTTTTCAAAATCTGGAGTAATGCATTCAGTAATTTCTTTTTGAAGTAGTTGTCCTTTGAATCCTTTTCCTGAACTTTCAAGTCCATGAATAAAAATTACATTTTGCATTTTTTTCATGATTTATACAATTATTCTTTAATAGAAATCTTATCTACATCTTCTCTTAAAAGTCGCATTTCTTTTCTATGACCAAAGTATACTAAAAGTCCAAATATTGAAAAATAAAATACTAGGATTAATAATGTATAAAAATAATAATTATAGGTGTAAGACATGAAATGAAGCGCAGTTCCTATTATAAATCCCGTAAATAATCTAGATTCTGTACTACTTCTTCTTAATAAAAGTCTTTGTGTTCCCCAGTCAATTATTCCCGGTACTGGGAGGATAATACAAAGAAGTAAAGCAATTTCAGCACTAAATTCCACCTGATAAATTTTCTGTAATAAATATGTTGAAAATAGTGCTATTAATCCTCCAATTATTACTCCTGAGCATCTTGTGCAGAAATATATTTTGGTTCTACCAAATTGAAGAAAAAATGTGTGATCACTTGCAGAGACAGGATGATGAGTTAAAAATAAATAATATAAATGTTGTTCCTCTTTAGCAAAAATTTTATCATATATAAACAATAATATAGGAACTATAAATATAATTGAAATAAGAGCCTGAAGAAAAAATTTAAATCCATAATTAATGATAATTATTTCAATTGGTTGTTGGTTTACATAAAGAAAAAATTGAATTGCGATAATAAGACCTGAAATTATTAGAGAAACAATCATTAGAACTACAAACGTATAATATACCTTAATCCCCTCCTGATATTTTAATGGATGGTATTTATAGATTCCTAATAAGAATCCTAGAGCTGCAACGACAAAACACCATTCAAGATATACAGTTTCATAAAATGCTAATTGAAAAAGTAGTTCACCTAAAAATCCAGTAATTAAACCATGAACTGGGCCTGCTAATATAGAGAAAAAAGTGAATATTAGAAGAGTTGTACCAAATTGAATCGAAAACTCTTTGTTATTTACAAAGGTACTAGATATTGAGCCAAAAGGTTCAGAAATATATACATAAGAGATTATAATAAAAGCGATGATTAATAAATTTAAAAATACAAATCGCAAATAATTTTTTTTTTCTATATCTTGAGGAATTTCATTCAAAGTGAATAATAACGTGTTCTATATTTTAGTTTTAAACATAATATTATATTAATTAAAAATTTGATCAAGTTCTTCAAGTAATTTCTGTTTTGTTAATTCAAAACCTTTTCTAAGAACTTCTAAGATAATTTTTTTTCCAGTTGGTACTTTTAAAATACTATCATCCTTTTCTACAATTGCTATACCTTCTTCATTATAATCCAATTGACGTTTTAATGCTTGATATGCTTTTTCTTTTGATTTAAATGCAGCTCTTGATAAATCACTGTAATTTTTAATATCTTCATTAACTTTCAGAAATAATAAAGTTTCTTCAACCTGCGTTATAAAGCATTTTTTTGTCACTTCTTTTAGTTTTTGATAATTATGGTGATTCTTTTTACATTGTTTATCTGTCTGGTCATGCTTTAGGTAGATAGGAAAATTTCGATCAATGATTCTATCCAAGCGTTCTTTTAAATCATCTCCATTCATTAAGAATTCTTTAGCGGAATCTAAAGTGACTCGTATTTGTATTAATGTTCCCACTTTAGCATCTTTATCTGACCAATAATTATAAAAAGATTTGATAATAGGCTTAACTACTACATTTAACGCACCTATATCTAATTCCGAATCAATAAGTTCTTTACCGTAATTAAGAGATGTTTCCATTTGCTCGATCATTCTTTTTTCTAAAATTCCATAGTTTCTTTCGATAAAATCCATATTAACTTCCCTAAAATTAGATGTATAAATAAATGTTAAAATTTTTTATGAATTTAATTCTTTTTGATTATATGTTTCATCAAGAGCTTTAATGAATTCTGCTTTAGTCTTTTCAAACCCTTTTCTTAATGCTTTTACAATAATCTTTCTTCCAACAGGAACCTTAAGAATAGAAGGATCTTCTTCAACGATTTGAATACCTTTATCTGTATATTCTAGTTGATTCATTAAATTTTGCTCTGCTATTTCTTTCGCGGGAAATGCCACTCTACATAAATCTCCATAATTTTCAACTTCATCTTCAACTTCTAATAGCTTTACTACTTCTTTTAAATAATTTTTAAAAGTACTTTTAGCAACATTTTTTAATTTTTCATAATTTTTATGCGATTTTGAACATTGAAGATACGTTTGATCATTAGCTAGATATTTTAGAAAATTATCATCAATTGTTTTATTAAAAATTTGTTCAGTTTTTCCATTAAGTAATATCCCTTTTCCACAATCTAATGTAATTCGAATCTGTTTTAAGGTTCCAGATTTCGCTTCATTTTTAGACCAATAATCATAAAAAGTTTTAATTAGTGGTTTAATAATGAAATTCAATAATCCTGTATCTACTTCAGAGTCAATAAGCTTTCTTCCTAGTATAAATGAATTTTCCATTTGCTGAATCATTCTTTCTTTTATAAGATTGTAATTTCTTTCTAAGTAATTCAATGTTTATTCATCCAGTTAAATCAAAACAAAAATATAAATTCTCAAACTCAATTAATTATTATTAAATGATTTCTATTATTTTAAAATAATTTCATAAGAATTATAATATTAATTTTATGTGTTTAAAAATCTTTATAATTGAAATAAAATCAATCAATCAGTAGAAATTTAAAAGAATAATTAATCTATATAACGCATGTCAATATTTCATTTTAGAACTCTAATTCTCGGTTCAGATCTTGATGCAATTCACTTTTTTATCTCACGAGCATTTGGTGAACCTGGTGAGGATAAAGACACTTATGTTTCTCTGTATAAAGAAATCAAGATTTTAGATAATATTTGTGAGCTAGAAATTGACGCTCTTACAACTATTTCTGCGGATTTAGATGAAATTATATCAACTGCAGATGGAATTATTTATTTTTTAAATCCAATCATACAAGAAGAATCAGAATTATTTGAAATGATACTTCCAGATATTTTTTCTATAAAACGTGATATCCCAACAATTATTTTATTTTATGATCAAAATGGAATTCTACCAATATCTGTAAATGACTTATTAACACATATTTGGGTCAATTTCCCTAGTTTAGAAGCATTTGTAAATCTTGCTCCTCATGATTTTCATCAAGCACTCCAATCCTTATGCTTGGCTATGATTAATAGTGACACTCCATTAAACATAGAAAATGCATGGATGCGATTTCCTATATTTATACAAATGGCAAATATCTATTTTAACAACCAAAATTATTTATATGCTGCCCAAGCCGTAAGAAAAGCCGCCCAGATTGCGGAAATTTATAATAAAGAAGAATTTTTTATAATTTGTGAACAAGCCGCATATCTTTATTCCAAAATTAATTTGTATTTAGAAGCTAGTAAAATAATAGAAAATGTAGATAATCGAAAATCAAAGAATTTTAAAAAATTATACGCAGATGCTATTATAAGAGAGGGTAATCTTCTTTTCAATAGGAATGAATATGAACGAGCAGCAAGAAATTATGAAACAGCAGCTCATTTCGCAAGTTTAGAATTTTTAGATAAAGAATTAACTCATGAAGCTTTTCGTTCAGCAACAAATTCATGGATTTCTGCTTGTAGAGTTGAAGATGCTTTTAGGATCCTTGAAAGTTTACCTCATCAAGAAGTAATTGCATTATTAAAAGAAATTTCAGATAAAATTTGTGCTTCTGCTGATTTTTTAGTTAAAAAAAGTGATTTTAGTTTGGCAAAAAGCCAATTATATATAGCTATTGATAAATATCAGCGTGGAGCTCTTTTTGACGAATTAAAGGATTTAACTAATAAACTCAATGAAGTCCTAATTACACTTTTTAAACAACAAGTAAATGAGAAAAAAAATTTCGATGCTAGAAGTACTAATGATGAAATTGAAAATATGTGGGAGTCATATAATGTAAAAAAAGTAAATTTAGATGCAACTTTAGAAGATCTTATAAATCACTTTTTAGAAGAAGATAACTTTAGAGTAGTAACAGTTCTAATAAATAAGTTAAATTCAAGCAAATTAAAACAAAAATTAGCTAAAATTAGAGACGAATTTGAAGATAGATATAGAACTTTAAAGAAGAAAGAAGCGGAAGATTATCTTAATAAAGGAATTGAAGTAATAAGAGATTTTGTCGAAGTTGAAAAAGAACTCATTATTGAGATAAATACTCAAAAAATTAATGAAGCAAATGAATTCATTAAACAAGATAATTATTTAGAGGCAGCAAATCACGTCAGAAAACATGCTGAATACCTTAAAAAGATTGGAAAAGAAGAAATTAGAGATCAAATTCTTACAAAATCTTTAGACATATTATTAGAAGGTTTTGAATTTGAAGCATTTTTCTTAGTATTTAATGAATTGTCAGAAATTGTAAAATCCAACTATTTGAAAAGAATATTTCTTAAATACTTACACAAGTTAGAAAAAATTAAGAACTCAGACGATTTTAAGAGGTTAGAACTCATTTTTGATAATTCTATTAGTACATATCGAAAACAAATGCTATATGACCAATCAAAAGAAATCGTTTTAATTTTTATAAAAATCATTAAAAATGAAGCATTAAGAATTTTAGAAAGTAGATACTTTAATAATGAGAAGGGAAGAATAGATTTACCGTTTTCATTTGTCTTCAAGCCCCCCACTCCTCCTGACGATTTAGAATTAGTGGGTGAGCCACAAGCCAAGCTATCGATTACCGAAGAAAATCAAGAATATAAATATTATTGTAGAGATTGTGGTGCTATGCTCCTAAGAGGACAAACGATTTGTCAAGTATGTGGAAAAAGAGTTTTAGAAAAAGAATTGGATTTATCTGCAATTAATGAAGCAGAAGGATTAGTAAAAAAAGTTCTAAGTATAGCATCAGCATATTTAGAAAAGGAAGAAATTATTAAAATCACATTTAATAAAATCTATAAAAAAATCGCTGAAATTTATATTGAACTGGATGATTTACATTCAGCCCAAGTTTATAACGATAAGATTGAAAACAAAACTTATAAAGCGGAAATTCACAAGAAAATAGAAAAACTTGAAGCTGAAAAAAGTGAAATTAGATCTAAAAAAGCGAAAGAATCTCGTAAAGGAGAATTATTAAAAGAAAGGGAATCTATTATTGAAAATTTAGCCCAAGGTGCTTCTTTTGATAGATCTAATCAAATGAGGGAAAGAAACGGCTTAAGAAGAGGATATTTTGAAGAAGGTATAATAAATTTAAAGAATCATCAGTATGACGAAGCGTTTAAAATATATAGGAATGCTGTTGATAGATTAAATTCTCAAAATATGTATAACCATGCAGGAATTTCTTTAGCTATAGCAAGCTTAATACTTATAAAAGAAAATAAATTTGACGATATTAATAATTTATTAGTTGAGATAAAAACTAAATTATCAGGATTAGCAAAATCCTTCTCTGAAACTTTTCCGGTCAAATTAACAGAATACATTTTAGATTTGAAAACTTATAAGAACGAGGAAAAATTAAAAGAATCCTTACCTCTTTTCAAAATACTTCCCTTATTTGAAGAAGAATTGATTTTAATTTCTGATATTTTAGGTGAAGATTATTCAAAAGGAGAAAAACCAGAATTAATAACTGATAAATTAGATGAAAAAAGACTTGTCAAATTAAATCAGATTTTTGGTAAATTAGAATCAAAAATTGGAGAAATCAAAAGAGATAGTAAAGAAAATTTAAAGAAACGGGAAGTAATGAGAAAAAGATATTATTTTAATATCTTGGAATTGTTAAATTCAAAACAATTCAAAGAAGCCGCAAAAGGATATATAGAATTAGCTTCTAATTTCTCTAAAAGGAAAGACCTTGAAAATAGTGCATTGATGCTATTCTTATATGGGCTAACACTTTTAAAAGGAGGAGATCCTTTAAAATTGATTAAGAATAATATTAATGATTTTTTAAATAACCTTGGAATCCATAGAAGATTGGTTGAAGAAACGTTTTATTTACTGCTTATTCTTTTTCTGATCGATGTAAAACTATATAATCTTTCTACATACTTACCAAATATTAAGAAAATGTTAGAATTTCTTCCATTATTCGAAGAAGAAAAAATTTTGACTGATATAGATTAATATTGGATATTCAAAATTTTTTTTTATCTCATGCTAATCAACCATATTAGCATATTTCTGTAAATCTTTTACACGCATTCTTAAAGTAACCTCAGTAACACGCGCTAATTTACTAATTTCCTTCTGTGTTCGATTTTCATTGCAGATTTTAGAACCTATATAAATTGCTGCTGCTGCTATACCTTTAGGATCTTTACCTGCTGAATTAAAACCACTTTCTCTCGCTTTTTCTATTAGTTTAACGGCAATGTTTCTACATTTCATTGAAAGCTTTAACTCTTCATTAAATTTATCGACATATCGTTCACTACTGAAATGAGTCACTTTCAATCCTAGTTTCGGTAAAACTTCCATTAATATCAGTCGATAACTTTTAATAACTTTTTTTTTTGGAATTTGTGCTACCTTTGTTATTTCTTCAGCAGTTCTTGGTATACCATGTACTCTTAAAGCAGCGAAAATTGAAGCTGATAATAATGTATCGATACTCCGACCCATAGTTAATTTCTTTTTAACAGTTTGAGTATAAATCCGAAGTGCATCTTCTGCTACAGCATCTGGAATCCCTAATCTTTTTTGTAGCCTCTGTAAATTTGGCAATGCTATCCACAAGTTCCTTTCATAGCTGGTTGTCAGTGATCTATGAATTTTAGCTAATCGATTAAATTTTGATTTATATTTTGGGCTTAATAACGTACCTCTCGCATCTCTGGATCCTCGGATTATCGTTCTCGGACCAATGGGACTGTATACTCTCTCACTACTCTTTCTTTTTTGTATTTCTTCTTGTGTAAAAGCTCTTCGAGGACTGTCATCAAGAATTCGAGAATATACAAATCCACAATTCAAACATACATAGAAGCCGTCTTCTTCAGAAATCTTTGGTGAGTCGCAACATGAAGCTCCCTCCTCTACATTTTCCTCAAAAAAGTCATCATCTTCAAAATGGGCTGGCATTTTTTTAATATACAAAAGGATAGTATTCGAATTCTTAATTTTTTCCCTAGAAATACATAAACTTCTAAATATATAAGTTTGATCTATTGAAATTTTACTTAAGAAAATTTAAATCTTAATCATTTTTAACTATTATATAGGAAAATCTTATTACTCTCGCTCTTTAAACAGTTCTAATCAATATTAAAAAGTGAGGTTTTAGATACAAAATGCTTCCTAATATTAAAGACTTAATAAATGTTTTTATCTTTTAAGAACTATCAACATTTCCTCAAATTCTAGAAAAAGTCATAAAACAGCTATAAATAACTTCCTTTCTAATCTAGAAGGGCTTAGTTGTAGTTTTATTAAAAGTGGTATTTTTTCTTGTTTAAACTCAGATAAATTTAATAATTTTAAGCAATCAACTCAGTATAGATATAAGCAACATCTAAATAAGTTTTTTTTATGGTATGGGATTGATATTGATTTTCTTAATTAGATTAAAATAAAGAGAAAAATTAAATGAGTTTAGGAAAGAAGATTTAATTAATTCTCGAGAAATTAGAAAAATAATAAGAGACACAGATAATTTCAAATTAAGGGAAAAAATTTATAGATTTCTCTATAAAACTCTATTCGAATACAAATAATTAAAGTTCTATAAAATATAATTAAAAACAATTAAAATCATATTTAATGCGATCCAATATGAGAAAAGAGAAGAAAATCTTTACTTTAGAAAATGTGAAATTGTCGTCAATGGGACCAGATACAATCGTATATATCCCACGTGCATTGATTAAACATAAAATTCTTAATCCTAATAAAACTTATAATATTCATTTTGAAGAAATCTCAAATGAGGATCAAGAGAAATAATGTTATTTTTCTTCTCGATAAGAATAATGCTTAATGATTTTAAAATCAATGTTATTGTCTTCTAACAGTTTAACTATAATTGGTTGATATTTTAATGTTATTATCTTTTCTTCTTTGGTTTTAATTATTTCAGGAATATAAAATTCATCAATAGGTTTTTCTAATGAAATATAACTGGATAAGTATGCTGTTTTATTATTATATTTAATATAACAAATGTAATTCTCTATTGGGATAATGTTTTTGTTCTTTTTTATTCCTCTAAATTGTACTGTTACTGTTTTTCTATCGTCTTCAATCTTAAAATTTTTCACTAGATTAGGTAAATCATCAGGATGTACAATCTTGTAGAATTCTCTTTTTCTCCAATTTAAAATATCCTGTTTATTATACCCAAATAATTCTATGAATTGCTTATTGAAATATTTTAAATAGCCTCTCTGAATTATAAGAACGCCCATTCTAGAATTATCAGCAAATCGAAGAAAAGTCTCACTCTTTATTTTTGTAGAAAAAACTTCATTATTTTTTATTTCCGACATTTTACACCCTTGTACTTTTCAAGAAATTTTTGTCCAAAAAATTCTCTAATATTATAATTGATCATTTGATTTTAAATGTTTTTAGAATTGTAAATTGTTATTCACTTCAGTAAAAAGTAAAAATATAAATGTATCAAAAAGTCTAGAAACCATATAGAATACTTCATAGACTTCTCTATAAGGACTTTTAGAAATAATGTAATTAAAATTGATTATATTGGTAAAAATCTTTATTTCACATAGTATGAAAGACTTTCGAATAGTTGATGTTTTAGAAAAAAGTCTAAGCATTTATAATATTGATGTATATATTGCTGAAAGAGATTATCAACCTGGAAAACAATTATCACAGAAAATTATGCAGAATATTGACACTAGTGATTACTTTTTAGTTGTTTATACTATAAATGGAGAAGATTCTATCTATGTCCAACATGAGACAGGTTATTGGCTTGGAAAAAGAGGTTATAATGAATTTATTCCTCTTGTAGCAAAAGAAGTTAACCCAAGAGCATTTTTAAGTGATATAGAGTATATAGAATTAGATTTTTCCAATCCCAAATTAGGAATTATCAATGTAGTAAATTATGTAATTCAACAAATTCAAGCAAAAAGAAACTAATTCAAAATATTGGTGTTGGTATTGGAATAATAGGTATCACAGCATTGATACTTTATAGTTTATCTAAATTAAGTGATAAGTAATCATAAACTTTAATGATATTAAGCAAAAATTAATATTCTATAACAATTTTATTTCATTGATATCATTATCTAACTCAAATTGAAGTTTTCACTATCGGTGAGAGTCTTTATAAGAATTTTTCACTTTTTGGAAAAAAATTTTACACTCAACACAAAGAGAAGGTAAAGATTCTCCAATGGAAATAAAGGAATGAATAATGACATAATAAGAGTTGAAAATTATCGAAATTAAAGATATGATCTTAAATAAAAATTAATATAAAGAACGACATTATAATATCATTAGAAGAAGTTAAGAGTATATTAAGAGTTTTTAACACTACGAAATAGTATCTTAAAAGTTTAACAATTAATAATAAAAAGTATATCAACATATAAATAATAAAGAAAAATCGATGAATGTAATGTCCTCAGAAGTTTCTAGCTTTATTAAAGTCCTTTCAAAATTTTTTGATCCCAAATCTCGGAAGTTAGATAAAATCCAAGAGTTAGATGATATTTTGAGTTTACCAATTCATACTTATAAATTTATAGATAAAGAAGAATCTAAATTAATGAAACAATTGTTAGAAATTTCGACTATTGGTGAAGCCTCCAAACTAAATAAAGAAAACCCCTTTGAGAGTTTAACTGATATTGAAGAATCGGAAGATTCAATCGAACTGTCAATAAATTTACAGAAAAAGATTGAGGAATTGAAAGAAAAGTTTCCAAATCTTGAAGAAAAATTAAAGAAAACTATTACTATTAGTTCTCTAATTTCCAGTATAAAGGAAGAACAAGAAGGTATTACAGCAACGGGACAGAAAGTATTGGTTGCTGGTTTGGATGCCGCAGGTAAAACTTCAGTGTTATCAAAATTTGGAGGAAGATTAGGAATTAGCGATATGATTTCAACACATCCAACTAAGGGTGTAGTTCGAATGAAATTTGGAGATTCAAAACTAAATTTATTTATATGGGATTTAGGAGGTCAGAAGGAATATCGAGAAAGATATTTAGATCATCCAGATCAATATTTTGTTCAACTTGATCTACTTATTTATGTAATTGATGTGCAAGATCCTGATAGGTTCGATGAATCTCTTGAATATTTTGAGAAGATTCTACATTCAATCATTTTCTTGGAAGAAAACCCCTATATTTTAATCTTTATACATAAATTTGATCCAGACCTTAAAAACGATCCAAAAATTCTCTTAAATGTTGAACTATTAAAGGATAATATAAGTGAATTATTTAAAAATAAAAATTTTGATTTCAACACAGAAATTTATTTAACATCTATTTATTCCCTAATTTCACGTGAACCTCAATTTGCTAAATATATTAAAAATATGATGAGTGCAAATTATTCACTTACAGACCCAACTGTAAGAAAAGTAGAAGGACTTGGAAAAACTCTGGAAGAAACTTTAAATGCAGTAATCCGTTTATCAGAAAGTATTTCTATGCAACTCAATGATCTTGATAGTAGACTTCGAGCAATAGAATCAGGAGCATTCCAAGTTGCGCAAAGTGGCATTCCAATTGAAATTGCTAACCCTGCCCAAAGTTCTATAAGGCCTCAAGAAAATACGAGATTAAGTGTCCTTAATGAATTAAAAGATTTATTTAGTAAGAGAAAAAGTCTAAATCTTTAGCCTTTCTAACTTATCCTTTTTTAAAATACTCCTTTATTGTTTTGTTGATTGCTAGCAAAAAAATAATAAAGAATATACTAAAACAGAAGATCAGATATCCTATATTTTGATAAATTAGTGAATTGAATTGGCGATACTGAATTTTGTAAACAATAGCCTGTTCTATACGAACAATTATTTTGATAATAAGCGGACCAGTGAAGGAAATTGCTATCAAAAAACCTATTATCCCAAAAATGCAACCGAAAAAAACATCAGTCGGATAATGCACACCAAGTTGAATTCTCGAATATGAAACAATAAAGGTAAGCACTATCATTATACTTGTTAAAATTGGTGATCTTAAAAAGAAGATTCCTATTAATAATCCTTGTGACATAATATTATATGAATGCCAAGATGGAAAACTTCTTGAAGATGGTCTCCGTTCAAATACAGTAATTTCACCTTCTTTAAATCTTTCATATGGCCTTGTTCTTTTAATAATCTGTTTAATTGCTAATATTAAAAGTAGTCCAGTTAGGAATGTTGCGGAGATATATGATAATAAAAAGGGATCATACCAAATTAATAAATAAAAAACAATTAAAAAAATCCATAAAGTTTCCCTTCCAAGAAAAGAGATTATTTTCAAAATATATGTGACGAGTTTACCTCCTGAACCATTATATTTTAAGAGTAATCGTACATCCCACTTATCAACTATATTTAAAATATCTTTCAATGACATAGAAATATACGAATAAATTTAAGTTAAAGTGGATTTCAAAATTAAACTTGCTTCTTTTACTTTAGAGATGTGATTTTTGAAATAATTTAAATCATGTGAATCAGATCCTATAAAGAATTTAGCTCCTTCCTCCTTTAGTAGTTCGGCAATATGTATAGAAGGAAATGGTCTATTTATTGGAAATTTATATCCAGATAAATTCAATTCTATTTTTATGTTATTTTTAATACATGAACGTCCTAAGTTTATTGTACGGCTTTCAGAAATGTTACAATCACTTGGAGGATGTAAATCATTCTCATTAATATATCGAAAAATTGTATCAATATGACAAATATTCTTAAAGATTTTTGAATCAATCATCTTCTTACTAATTTCAAAATATTCATCAATAATTTTGTTCATAGGTTTTTTTTCTAATAATCTCAATAAACCATTTTTTGTCGTAATTGGATATCCAATAATCCATTCATGAATAGATCCTGCAATAAAATCCAATTCTTTTCCATAATCATCCATAAATTCAATTAATTGAATTTCTTTATCCTCATAATATTCAACTTCTAAACCGCTGAGTATAAAATCATACGTTTCCTTCCATATATCAATTTCTTCCAGATAATCATTGATCTTTCCATTGTGAAAGGGATTGTTTTTATCTTTTTCAACATAATGGAGTTCAAAATGATCTAAAAAACAAACATTAATCTGATATTCTTCTGCAATTTTTAAATAATCCTCAAAAGTAGGTCCATCTTCCGCTACATCTACGCTCCAAGGTCTTGTATGAACATGAAAATCTGTAAATTTGAACCTCATAAACAAACAAATAAAATAATTAAGAAAGAAAAATAAAAATTTTGGAGAATTATTCCATAGAATCTTCTTTATCAAAAAAAACCTCATAAAATAATTCTTTTTCTTCAGGGGAAGAGGGAGGAGTTATTTTCGTATATCCCCCTGTTTGAATAATACGGACAGCACTTTTATTTTGAATATGAATATTGCCATATAATCCTTTCAATCCTTTCTCTTTTGCAATAATAATTATATGTTGATATAGAAAACCACCAATCCCTTTCCCTCTATAATCTTCTCTTACAATGAAACTATACTCTCCCATATTTAATTTAGGATTTAAGTAATAGGTTGCATTACCAATCATTTTTTCATGCCCAATTTCACCAATAAATGCGCCAATTGAAAAAATGTTATTATAATCAATGTTTACCTCAAATTGAGTTTTGGAATGAGTAAACTCTTTTTTTAATTCAAAGAATCTTAAATATCTATCTCTCTCACTTAATGAATAATATAAATCTTTTAATAATGGCTCATCAGTTGTTTTCACAGGACGAATTTTTACTTTTTCCTTACTTATTGTAGTATAAACAGTCTCATATTCTAAAGGATATATACAAATACGACCTTTCTCATCACAAGGTAATACTTGATCAGAATAAACATATTTCAACTTTTTGGCAGCATCTAATAGTGATTGTCTAAATTTTGGATGGGCTATACATATCAATTCAATTACTCTTTCACGAATACTTTTTCCATGAAGATAAGCAACGCCCCATTCTGTTACTACGTAATGCACATCTCCACGAGACAACATTATCCCCGCCCCTTCATCTAAATGAGGTACAATTCGTGATTTTTCGCCATCTCGTGAAGTAGAGGGTATAATTATGATTGGTTTACCTCCCTTAGAAAATGCCGCCCCTCTCATAAAATCAATAGTCTCACCAAGTCCAGAATAGAAACGATAACCCTCTGTTGCAGCATTTACTTGTCCTGTTAAATCAATCTGTCGCGCAGAATTTATAGAAACCATATTCTTATTCATTCCAATATTTTGAGGGTTGCATACATAATCAGATGGATGAAACTCGATGAAAGGATTGTTATCTACAAATTTATACAATTTTCTTGTCCCCAAAGCAAAACTGGTAATAATTTTTTCAGGGTGGAAATTCTTTTTTCGACAAGTTAATACGCCTTTTTCTATAAGTGGTATAATATTATCCGTAATATAGTGAGAATGCATTCCTAAATGTTTTTTATCTTCTAGAAATTTTAATGCTGCATTTGGAAGATCCCCAAACCCTACATGAATAGTAGATTTATTTTCTATAAGATTTACTAAATTTCGCCCTATTCGTTCAGCAATTTCATCTGGTTCATCAAATTGAAACTCTAATAATGGGCTATCATTGTATACAAAATAATCTATTTCTTTCATATGAATAAAACTATTTCCTAGAGTTCGAGGCATTTGAGG
>JBHLOG010000213.1:0-4650 GCA_048940765.1 Promethearchaeota archaeon
TCTACTTCCTCATCTTCCCTAAAAACAAAGGTAATGAGGTTATATTTATTATCTCCTTCAATATCCTCAAAAATAGGTGTGCCAGTTTCTTCAATCTTTTTCCAGAACTTCGAGATTGCCGTCTTTTTATCGATCTTGATTTCTTCTCGAAGTTTTAATATCATTGGACTTAAAATCTGGGACTTTAAACCTGAGTTTGACATGGATTCCCATTATTTTTAATCTCATAAATTATTTAAAAATTTTCCAAAGATTCAAGAGATTATGAATTAATTTTTTATTTTCTTCTATTGGATTTTAATAAGATTATTAAAATTCCTAGGCATGACAACAATTTTTCTTTATAAGGATCCAAGAACTTTTTGGATTTTTTCTAATCTTACGACTCTTGGTATTTTTTTTTTAATGGGATTATGATCTCCATATAACTCTTTATGATAAACTGGCTTATTAGTTCTATAGAAAACTCCGATTGTAAATTTATGTTTTTCTTTAGTTACTTTAATGGAATCAAAATAAGTCTTTGGTTCATTTTCAAGATATTCAATTTGCTCTCGATATTCTTCCCACTTATGATATGGAACAGCAGGCTGTAATACTTCTATGAAGGAAAAACCTTCATGCTCTATTCCTTGTATTATGATATCTGTTAGATGCTTTATATCCCCAGAAAAACCTCTAGCTACAAAAGTGGCTCCAGCCTCTAATATTAAAGATATTGGATTAAATGGCTGTTCGTAACTGCCTCGAGGCGTAGAGGGACCCTTCCAACCTTTTTCAGCCAATGGAGAAAATTGCCCCGTAGTGAGAGCATAAACACTATTATTATGTAAAATAAATGTTATATCTTGATTTCTTTTTGCTGCGAATATTGTGTGTTCCAATCCTTCAGCTAATCCATTTGCATCTCCGGAAAAATTAATTATTTTTAAATCAGGATTCGCAATTTTAATACCTTCGGAATTTGAACAATTGCGTCCATGTAATCCATAAAATCCACTCAAATTAAGATAATCAAAGATTTTAGCGTGACAGCCAATTCCTGCAGTCATAACTATGTTTTCTCTTTTGATACCCTTTTTTTCTAAAGTAGTAATTGCATTTTTTATAGCTGTAAAAATTCCAAAATTCCCGCAACCAGGGCACCAAGTTATTTCGGCATTTGTTTTAAGATTATCCATGATATTAGAGCACCTCCTTAATTTTTTCTGATAATTCAATAGGATCAAATGGGCGCCCATTATATTGTTTAATTGTATTTTTTATCTTTAATCCGGCTTTTTCTTTTAAGAGTTTAGTAAATTGTCCAGTAGAAGATTGTTCGATAACAATATTTTCTTGATCTTTAAATCCTTCTAATTCCCAAATAGGTAATGGACTCAAATATATTGGTGCAACAATTGAAGGATTTAAATTTCCATATCGAAGAGCTTCTAAAACACTCATATACGTTGAGCCATAAGTAAAAATATTAGAAGGATTCGCTCCTCGAATTATTTTAACAGTATCTTGCCCTTTTAAGTATTCGATGAGTGTCTTTAACTTTTTGTTCCTTTTATCGTGCATAAATGATATCATTTCAGAATTTTCTGTTGTAATACCAAATTCATCATGTTCATAACTATTCCATTTTATAACATTTTTCGATGGTGGAAATAGCATAGGAGAAATTCCATCATCAGTATCTAGATATCGTTTATAATCACCGTTTTGATACAATTTTGGTTCTGCCCATTTGGATTTTTCTATATCAAGCTCAACTGTCATGCTACTCTCTGAGAAATGCTTTTCTGTTAATAATATTCCGGGTGTTTGAAATTTCCATACTAAATCTAACATTTCAGCAGTTAGATAATACGCCTCTCTAATAGTTCTAGGACATGCAACAATTCTTAAAAAATCTCCATGACCAGCTGTTAACGCAAAAGATAAATCAGCTTGTTCTGTATATGTTGGAACTCCTGTTGCAGGCCCTGGTCTTTGAGATAACACTATTAATAATGGTGTTTCTGTCATACCTGCTAAAGAAAATCCTTCTGTCATAAGTGAAAAACCCCCTCCACTTGTTCCAACCATAGCTTTTGCCCCTGTAAAAGCTGAACCTATTGCCATATTAATTACTGCTATTTCACTTTCAGGATGAACTACGGCTAAGCCGAAATTTTCAGCTTCTTGGGCTAGAAAATGCAAAATGCTCGAAGCAGGAGTCATTGGGTATCCATAATAGGTATCTAAGCCTCCAGCTATTGCTCCTAAACATATTGCTTCATTTCCAGTGATAATTGGTCTTTTTTTATCTCCTCTTACTAAATGAAATTTATTTTCACAATCAGGGAAGACTAAATCATAAATTGTATCGGCAAAAGTAATATTATTCTCTATTCCGCTAGGATACTCACTTCTAATAATTTGATTCATTTTCTCTTTTTCGACACCAATGCTTGCTGCAAGAATTGCCACAGCACCAACTCCATACATTAAAGTTTTCATGGGATATTTATCCGCTTCTGATGTTAAAGGAATCCCAATACCTTCATCAAGTTCTTGTTCATCTGAATTAAAAACTATAATCCCATTTTCTGCTAAATTATTCCTATGTGTTTCACAACTTCTTTTATCAAAATTTACTACTAAATTGGCTTTCATGTAATGACTACTAATCCATCTGGGTGCTGTACTAATTACAGAAAAATTATGACCACCTCTTATTAAACTCATATAATCATCCATTTGAAACACATGACATCCTAAGCTAGAAAAAAGATGTGCTGCTACAGAACCGGCTTTCTTAACACCTTCACCTGCTTTACCACCGACAAGGAATGTAAATACATCAGATTCCATTTAAGTATAAACCTCTATAAATCTCTTTTAAAATTTATTTATTTATTCAATTAATATTTGGGTTTACCTAAAATTATTTAAATATATGGATTATAAATTTTAGCTTAATTTATAGGAAAACTAAATCATTGAAATTAGCCATTATTAAATAATTTATTTTGTCCTTATTTCATTTCAATTATATCTATAATAGTTTATTCGAATGATATTTATCGAGAGATAGCAATGGCCCCATATCCAATAATTTCTGTTTTTTTACAGATTCTATTTCTAATCTAAGGTCCTTTTTAATTTGGGATTTATGTTGGAGTGTTGTTAAAGATAATAGTTTTAAAGTCTTTCTATAATATCTAATAGCTTTATCTCTTAAATTTAAGGATACTAAAACTTTCGACAAGTTCCAAAAGTATAAAAAATTATCCCTATACAATTTTATAGCTGTTAGGAATTTATCTAATGCATTTTTATAATCTTTGTTAAAAAAACATTTAATACCTTGATAAAAAATATCTAAAGACTTCCTTCTTATAAGATTTGACGAAAATAAATGTGTATCAAAGTTTTTAATATTTTGAAATAATTGTGTTATCTTGTTTATCATTTCATCCTTCTCACTTTTAGAAGAGAATAACTTATCGATCATACCCAAACCAAATGATTCTATGGAAGAAAAAATAATTTTCTGACTTCCTGGTATTAAAGGAGCCTTCATTAAAGCATCTAATAAAATTTTATGAAATTGACATTTAATTAGAAATTCTGTTATTTCTGAAATTTGAATTCTTTCAAAATCAGAGAATATTTCAAGGTTTTTAGTATAAAATATGAAATATCTTACTATTTTGGGAGAACTTATTAACAATTTCTTAATAAATTTAAAATATTTTTCTTTATTATCATTTTTTATAAAATTTATCGTCTTAATTAGTAAAAAATTTAGACAATCTTCTTGCTCTTTTGTTAAAAACAAATTTTTAAAATTTATTACCTCATCTATCACCATTTTTTTGCGAATAGATGAAAATATTTGAAATATCTCAATAAATTCATTAATTTCTGGCTTATGGCAAACGATTTTAATAGTAGGGATCGATTCATTGTTCCAAAAATTCGTTAGATTTACCTTTTCAAATCCAATCTTTTCTAATATCTCCAGCAATAATTGAGCTGGAAAACAAAATTTATGTTCTAATCCTTCATGAGGAAGTCCATAAATCCAATTTAAGGCATCTTTTTTTTCTTCATAATCTGATTTTAAAAAAATATCAAAAGCCTTTTCTAAATCAGGTGTTTCTATTATTAAGTGCCCTTTCGGTTCTAATACTCTGAAAAACTCACTTAATGCATAGATTGACTGATAAAATCCTAAATGCTCTATTAAGTGGATTGCTTTTATCTCTTGACAAGAATTGTCGTCAAATTCAAGATTTAAAGCTGACATTTTTTTATCAGCAATTAAATCCTCATATAAATCTATATTACAATAATCTGCTTCGAACTTTTTTCCACAACCAATATTCAATTTCATTTTTTATCTTTAAAATCTTTGATAGTAATACTTGAATATTTAGTTCCAGTTGGATATACTGGCTCTGTTGATTTTGAATATATTATTAAAGCTATATTCCAAAAAAAAATTGCAAAAACAGAGAGAATTATAATTAGTAGTAATGCAAGTATTAACGGATATCGATTTTTAAATAATAAAATACTATTGATTTCTTTTTTGGTTAATCCTAATTCTTTTCCAATCTTATACAGTTGAAAAATTTCTTTAATCATCAACTTGTATTACCTTATTTTTTC
>JBHLOG010000214.1:0-4649 GCA_048940765.1 Promethearchaeota archaeon
GGTTTAAATCCAAAAGCAAGTGCTACTAATTCTGAAAGATAAAAAACTGGAAAATCATAACCAACTTCTTTATCTTTACTCAATTCTCGCTGATTAAAATCAAACTGTTGAAAGCATGCTGGGCATACAAGAGTAACACAATTAGCTCCAGATTCTTGAATTGATTTAAATTTATTATCTATCATCTTAAGAGAAATACCTTTATCAGATTTGTCAAGAGGATTTCCGCAACATTCCATTTTTAATTCATAATCTATAGAATCTGCCCCTAAAGCTCTAACTATTTCATCAATAGTAATTGGGTCAAATGGATCATCCCAATTAATAATCTCAGAAGGTCTTAAGTAATGGCATCCATAATGTACTGCTACCTTAAACCCATTTAAAGGATGTACCACGTTCTCCCTCACTTTATCAATATTTTCGTAAAGAACTTCGGCAAAATGTTTTACATTTGTTGTCCCATCGTATTTTTTCCCTACATTTTTTAAAATTTTATTTACATCATCTTTTACTTTTGGATCTTTTCTAATATAATAGTTAACACCTTTTAGGGTCTCCACACAACCAGAACAAAAAGAGATGATTCCCCCATTATTATTTGATAAACTTAAATTTCGTGCTCCCAAAGCTAACCATGTCTTATGATCTATAAGTTCTATACCAGTAGGATCAGGGCAACAACTAAATCCCTCAACATCATTTAATTTAATACCAAGCTTTTCAAACACTTTTCTTGATGATGCTTCAAGGAAGGGTAATCTCGCAGGAATTACACAGCCAAGAAAGAGATCTAAACTCATTTTTTAACCACCCTCCTTAGGTATGTGTTTTTCAAAATTAGTCTCAACTAGAATTTTCTTGATTTCGTCAACAGGAGCAGTCTTAATTACAGGAAGTCCTAATTTCTCCCTCCTCGATATAATAGCCTTAGAATAAGGAATAGCTAGTCCATTCTCTAATACAGCACGTCCTTGTGCAATAAATGCTTCAGGAACCTTTCCAGTATTAAAACACTCATTCTTTATTAATGTAAAAATCTCTGTTAACTCAACTTTTTGAGGACATAATTCAACACATGTTTGACAGGTTGAACAAAGCCAAGGATTAGGTTCTTGCTTTTCTATCAATTTATCTTGCAATCCTAAAATTGCTTCTTCAATAATTTTTCTTGGATTATAACTGCCTCCAGTTATTAAAGCTACGGGACACCCACCACTACACGTACTACACTGATAACAATAACTTAAAGAAGCGTTATGTTTTAATACCTCGTTTCGAAACTTGAAATTTATTACAGACATGTCGAAAAGTTTTATTATCAATCTACCTAGATGGTTAGAAAAATATAAGAGATTTAATAAATTTTTTAGAAAATTTCAATAATTAAATGCTTTAAATTTGTTTTACATTATCAAAATTACACTTTTATAGTCTGATAACATCAATAATTATACGCTTCTTGGGTATTTCTTTTAATATTAGTAAAATACTCTTTATTCCTTTATCGGAAAAATAAAAATTCTAAGTATCAATGATCAAGAGTGATCAAATAGCAAACTATTATTCTGTATTTTTAAGAAAAATTTTTGACGTTCTTTTATAACAATTACTCTGATCGGATTCGTTAATTCTGATGTCCGCTTTCCGAAATTGTGAATGATGATCTTAATCAAATGATCAAGATCTAGAATCGCGTGTTGAAAACAGCAATTGATGATCAAATCTTTGCGAAATCACTATTTCTAAAATACAAAATGATCAAGGATGATCAACTTTAAATATGAAAAGTGATAATATTATTTTAGTAATAAATTATAATTAATAATATCAGAAATTTTATAAAAAATTAATAGATAATTTATAAGAAGTGAGAAAAAAATGTGTAATAGTTGTAAATGTGAAAATTTTGATCAATGTTCAATAGTAGGCTATATGCCACAGGGGTTCTGTTGTGAAAAGTGTGATCTTTATACAGAAGATTTGACCTGTTTAAAAACCATGATGCGAGCAAAAGTCACTAGATTTGAACCTGTCAGTGCCAAGATTAAAGATGGCGTCTTAAAAGTAGTCATCAAGAAAGATGAGAAGGAGATTCCATTGGTTATTAACTTAGACAAGCAATTTGAATCGGAATAATTAAAACAATTAATTTTTAAATCATTTATTAAACTTTCTACAGTTTAAGCAAAAAAAAGTCAGTTCCCTGATATCTCCTTAAAGTAGGGTTGGACAGTGATTGATGTTAGGATTAAGGGGAATGGCTCAGTGCACTCTTGGTAGAATTGTTTGCTACCACCAACTAAAAATGAAAATTTCTGCTTTTTAATATTTATTCGTTGATTTTTGTTTTGTAAATTTCATTCAAAGATTCTTAAATTCTTTAGGAGATTTACTTTAATGAAACGCATTATAAAAAAAAGTAAATTAATTATTAGGATATTTTTTAAATACGATTAATTTTTTATTAAGCTAGTTAATTATTCCTTAAAATATAATCGCGAGGTATATAATTTGGTTAAAGTTAAGTTTGATAAAGAAGATCAATTGGGCTTAATAACATTCTTAGATAAACCATTGAATTTAATAGATTCAGGTTTTATTAAGGAGCTAGAGACAATATTAAATGATTTAGAATCTCAGGATATTAGAGCTCTTCTTTTTAAAGTAGATATAGGTAATTTCTCTGCTGGTGCAAATGTGGGGTTTTTTCAAAATATGGAAGAGGAAGCTGTACGTGAAATGTTACAACGATTTTTAGATTTGATAAATCAAATAGAAAAATTAAACTTTCCCACAATGGCAGCTGTTAAAGGAATGTGTATAGGAGGTGGCTTTGAGATAGCGCTATCATGTGATTATATTTGGGCAAGTGATAACGCACAGTTTGCTGCTGCTGAAACTTTAATAGGAATTGTTCCTTTAGGAGGTGGGACTCAAAGACTCGCTCAGAGATGTGGGATGGCAAGAGCCAAGGAAATCACGTTAGGTGGTCGCTTTGTTAAGCCTGATGCATTGGAAAGATGGAATGTTATAAATAGAGTTTTACCAGAAAAAGAACTGAACGAAAAAGCCATAAAGTTCATGAAAATTCAATCAAATGGTCCGACAATTGCTTTTAATACGATCAAAAAGTTATTAAGAGAATATTATGAAAAGGGTTTAGAAGATTCAGATAAATTGCTAATTAAAATTGTTCCAATACTTTTTGAAACAGAGGACATTAAAATCGGAATTGAATCTTTCAAGAAGCAGGGACCGGGAAAAGCCGTATTCAAAGGTAAATGATATCTGTTTTTTTTTTAAAATAAATTTAATTTTTTATTGTTTCTAAAATACTATATTTAGTTTGGAAAATAGTATTAAACGGTAGCTAATTCAGAGGTTTTAATTTCATTTACTTCTATTTGGATTGGTCTTAATAAATTTTTTACGTTTCCACCACAGGTTTGAAAACATCTCTTTAATTCTTGGATTACTTCTAACATTTGGTCAGTATTTTTATCTTTTAAAAATTTCTTGTTATCGTGCCTTATTTTTGTTATTGGGTAAATATTATTTGATAAAGAATCATTAATTTTTAATTCTCTTATAACTTTTTTTAACATTTTTATTTCTATTTTCAAGAAATTAATCTCATCTTGGATATTAATATAATTTTCATTCAATTGAATTTTTTTATAACAAATGGGACCATATTTTAATTTAATACTTTTAGCCGATGTTAAAATTCTTCCACATCTTTTACAATAAACTACCATTTTCAATCTTTTTTTTCAATAAAAAAAAAACATCTTCAAGGTTCTTTTTTCTCAACCTCTTGTTTTATTAATATAAATTTAAGCATTTATATTTATTTTAAAAAAGATTAAAATTAAGAAATTGTTTTCAAATAGATCAATTTTAACATAAATTTATTGCTAAACATCAAATTATTAATGAATACTTTTACAGTAAATATTAAATAAAAATAGAACCTCAGTTAATTATTGATATATTGATATTTATATTATAAAAATTTTTAAGAGGTTCAATTTCATGACTAATTATGTTGAAAATTTAATAAGAGGGCTTCCAGGTGAAGCATTAGTTATTTTAGCTTTCAGTGAAACGTTCATAGGGCAAAACTTAGATAATATTTCAATTGAAATTCTCCCCGTTTATGGAATTATCGTATTAGTAGCAGTTTTTATCACAACGTTCTTAATTAAATTATTTGCAACTGGTATAGCGAAGTTTGATGGATTTAAAGTCAATAATACACCAATAGTAGGATTAATTTTTACCTTAATCGTTTCATTTCAAGCTGTATGTTATAGTTTGGTTGTAGTTGGGAGATATATAATTACAAACACAGATATGTTGATGCTTGCTACTTTCATTAGCATAATTATCGGACTCGTTTTAAGCGCTATAGCAACCATTTTCCCTAATTCTTAATAAAATTTTTTTTTAATTTAAAAGATTCTTAAAAATATAATTGACTAATAAGTCTTGATTATGTTTATAGCTACATAAACCCTTAAATTCATTTTTTTACGAAAATCTTTATGAATTTAAAATTTAGATAAGCAATATCAAATGAGGAAATCTTAATTTTTAGTTATTGCTTAGAATCATTTAAAAATCCAAACACTATGTGTTCATCT
>JBHLOG010000061.1:0-19877 GCA_048940765.1 Promethearchaeota archaeon
GGTACTGTACTTTATGAAGGAATGGTTGATGCTTGTCCTGCGGGTATAGAATATGGATGGGAAGCATTCTGGAATGCTGGTAAAATATGGATTGCTCGTTCTATTTTAAGTGGAGATTTAGAATTTACGGAAGAAGTTCGGGATGTTATTTTACCATGCATCACATGTGGTCAATGTTCCGTTCAATGTGAAAATAAGGTTAGAACAGTTGATATTATTGAATCTTTAAGAGCCGCTTGTATAGAATCTGGAGTACCTATGATCGATAAACATGAATTAGTAGATAAATTAGTAAAAGAGCGAAATAATCCATATGGTGGAGCTGCTGATGAAAGATTAAAATGGGCTAAAGATGCGGGCTTAGAAAAGTTTATTAATAATGAAGATGCTAAAATCGCTTATTATGTAGGATGTACAGCCAGTTATCGACAAGTAGAGGTTGCAATAGCAACTGCAAAATTATTTGAGCAATTAGGCATGAATTTCACGTTAGTTGATGATGAAGTATGTTGTGGAAGCCCATTTTTCAGGATTGGTGCAGTTGGTACAGCGCAAGACTTGATGAAGAAAAACCTTGAAGCATTTAAAAATGTTAAGATGGTATATTTCAGCTGCGCTGGATGTTATCGAACATTTACCATTGATTACCCGAAATGGATGGCTAAAGGCGAAAAACTTCCTTTTAAAACAGAACATGCATTCGAATTGGTTGCAAGATTAATCCAACAAGAGAAAATCAAATTTAAGCCAAACAAAGAATTGAAAGGTAAAGTAGTTACTTATCACGATCCTTGTCATACAGGACGACACTTTGCTGTTGATATGGAACAAGAGATGATTGAAAAATCTAAGAACCTTATGATGGATAGTAGAAAAATTAGGGATGCGATCGAAGCTTGGTATGAAGTTCCACGTATTATTCTCAGGAAACTTGAACAAGATGTAGGAATAGTATTCAAAGAGATGTACCGAATAAAACTTGATAGTATGTGTTGTGGTGCTGGTGGCGGAGTTAGGGCAGGATATCCTGAATTTTCTATCAGAACCGCAAGTCTTCGATGTGATGAAGCGAATGCAGTTGGAGCAGATATTTTAACAACGGAATGCCCATTTTGTTGGAGGAATTTATCCGATGCAAATGAAATGTACAATCATGGCATGAAAGTTTTAGGAATTCTTCAGATGATTACAGAATATAATCTTTTGGAGATTTTAGTAAACCCAAATGAGAAAGATTTCTTAATTCCTTCTATTAGAGAAACAATATACGAAACACCCAAAAAATGAGCAATTAGCTCATAAAAATTTTATTTCTTTTTTTAAAGTTGATTTTATGTTTTGAAGTTCAATTATATCGGGTTTTATTTGTTTTAAAATAGAACTCTTTTCAATTTAAGAAATTATATTTAAAAACTAAATAAACTTAATGTTTATTTAAATATTTTAATATATTGAGAGTGAAATTTTGTGAATCGTAAGAAACTAATACCAATTATTTCAGCAGGAATTATTGTTATAATTGTAACAACTTTAATTGTTATATTTATTCCATTAGGGGGAAAACAAGTAGAAGGTGCGAGAAAAGCAATAATTATTGGTAGTGCAAATGATTATTATAGAAAGGAAGGGAATCCTGATTTTAACGACGGAAATGAAGCGAAATTTAATGAAGAAAGTAATAATTGGTCAGTAGTCATTTCAAATAATTCGTTTGGTGCGGTAGATTCAACCTCGCCTGGTCATGATGGTCTTAACGGAGTTTTTAGAGTTTTTTCTGCGGGTGCTGGTTATGTTAATTTTGAGTTTGTATTTAATTGGACTGATTTTTATCCATTGTATGAATTTGTAGCATATTATCTTTCTGCTTGGGTTAATATTACAGATATATTGGGAAACCCTATTAAAATAGGTCCTCCAAATGGTGTAAGAGTAGGATTAAGGTGGTTGAATTCTAGCAACGGCTTAGTAAGAACTGATTGGTCAAAAGGTATATTTGAAGCTAAAACAGGTTGGACTTTAATTAATGTTACAAGTGTTTGTAATAATTCTATTAGTTATGAAATAACACAATTACAGTTAGTTTTAGCCGTCGAGGGTACTATGAATAGTCTTGAAATGGTACTTTTTGATGATATTCATGTGGAATATTGGACCCCCCCTCCAATACCTATTCCTCCTCCGAGTAATATAGATACTGATGGTTTTCCTGCTCAAGCACTCCAAGTATACTGGGTTTTAAAAAATCACGGATATACTGATGATAATATCTTTTTAATGTTGTATCATACAGATGATGATGTAATAGATATATATGCAAATGATGGAATACCGAATGATTTAAATCACTCTGGAATTGCTGTAGAGATAGATGTAGAGAACGATGATGTGAATGCAAGTAGATTTAAACATGAATTAGATATTTCAAGTCCAGGTTCATTTGCATCTGGCATTAAATCCAATGATCAATTAATAATTTTTATGACTGATCATGGCTCAAATACAGTGCTTGGTGGGGGAAACGCTACATTTCATTTCGAAGCAGACGATAGTTATATTTCTGAAATGGAATTTTATAATCTTGTAAAAAAGATTAATTGTAAACGAATGTTGATAAACGTTGACAGTTGTTTTAGTGGAAATTTTTTAAATCAAGACCCAAATATAGGATTAAAATGGTATAATATACCTAATTCCATTCTTATCGCAGCAAGTTCTGATAATCTTGCTTGGAGTTGGCGAAATGTTTACAATGGAGATGGTTTTGCTGGATCTTGGTTTTTTCATCAGTTTTGGAATCAATTAAATCAAAGTCAGACAATAGAATCCGCTTTTAATTTCGCTAAAAATTATATTCCTGTTGGGCGTGTTAATTCTGTATTTGAAATTCAAAACCCTTTAATACAAGATAATTTAGGAATAAAAGACACATGGGCTTTCAACAGCACTCCTTCATTATAAGTAACTTATTAATCAAATTTCTTAATATTTAAGAAATTTTTTTTAAAATGCAAATTATTGATACTAAAAAGGAAATTTAGATTTTATTGAATTTTTTGACCATGTACAATTTTATTCACTTAAATTTATATTGCAATTAAAATTTATTCTAAATTAATGCAAAAAACACGTAAGAAAGGAATGAAAATAGGGTTTAACAAAAATAAGAAACAGGTTATCCTTAACTCGATCATTTTTTTAATATTATTTTTAACAAGTATATTTGTTCATTCTTATAATTTTATAGATCATTCAAAAGAAGAACAAAAAATCCTGAATACTGATGAAGTATCATTATTTACTCAAAGTCCTAGTAATGATACGACAGTCCCAGTTATTACATTTATTCAACCGTCTATTAACAATACAGTAATAAAGCAAAAATCGTACACCATCATCGTAAATATTAGTGATGAGAATCCTCCTTCATATGGCAATGTAACCATTCAAATTTCTAATTATTCTAACGTTATGTTTATAACTAAAATGAATAATACGGAAAGTGCTTTATGGAGTTTTAATTGGGATAATATTAGTTTGTATCCAAATCAATATTATACGGTTTATATTATTCAAATTTGGGCTAAAGATTCTTCTTCCAATGGAAACATAGGAACCTTTGAAGACTTTTATATATATTTAAATATACCTGTTCAACCTTCAGGGATGATAACTGTAATTATTTCTCTTATCCTAGTATGCTTACTCATTAGCGGAATAATGGTATGTTTAGAAAGAAGATTAGTTAGAAAAGCATCTGATTAAAAAGAAGGAAGGTTTAAAGGGATTTTTCATATATGAATAATTTTTTGTCATGTTGCTTACTTTGAATAAATTATAACATTTAACTTGCCCAAAAATCCATTAAATTTCTGTAAATTGCATTAATATAAATATCCTTAAATTTTGTATTTTTAATTCCAAAAGAATAAAAGTTAAAATTTTCTTTAATTACAAAATATAATCTTGCCATTTTTGGGGTCTATATAATATTGAATAATGTGGATGAGAAATCTGCTTACCCTTACATTACAAAATTTAAAAAAGAACCGTTTAAAACTTTCATTATTACAAAAAGGAGAGAAATTAGAAGTTTTTATTATAGCGAATACAATAGACTGACTGAGTTTTATAAATTTTATAATCATAATTTATTAAATGATCTAAGCATAAATTTAGAAAATATTTTTTGGTTTGTCTTACTTAGGAAATTTCTCAAAGAAGATAAGAAAGAGAAAAGAGATGAGCTATTTAATTTTATAAAGAAATGTGAAGTTCTTCAGAATGAACAATTAGGGTTTAGAGTATCTCCACATTCTGAAGAGATTCCAGATATTTATTCTACATATTTAGCATTATCCTGCTTAAAAACTTTAGGTTTTTTAAAAGAATATTTAGTTTCCAAGGATCATGACCAAATAAAAGTAGAGATTAAAAATTTTGTATTATCATTGAAGAAAGGCAATAAATTTTTACACTGTCAAGATAAAGAATGCGCTATATGTAAAGAAATCTCACCAGCAAGAACGTTATATTATGTTATGGAAATATTCACGCTTTTAGGAATTGATGTTCGTGTTAATGGAGATCAATTCCATTCATACTTAGGCGATAAAAAAAGGGATTTCTCTTTGATTTTTAGATTAATTTGCCTTAAAATCTTAGATCTTGAGTTTGAAGTGAAAGAAAAAGAAATCCAATTCCTTCAGCAACTTCAAAATGAAGATGGAGGTTTTAGTTTTAACGAAATTGATGAGATTAATGCAACTTTTTGGGTTGGCTATGTTCTTGAATTATATTCGTGGTTTATAGATTATAGTCCCTTAAGGACCTATTCTTTTATAAATAAAAAATTGAATGAAGCATTAAAAACTCAAGATGATTGGAATTCTGAAAAATTAAACAAAGCTTCAAAGTTAATAATTCTTTTATCTTTTGTTTGGAAAAAGTTTATTGATGAAATTGAAAGGATTTTATTTAAACAATTAGAAAAAGAAAAATATATTGATTTAAACCGATTAAAAACTACATTTGGATTCACAGATCAAATTGAAGAAATTATCTCATATATTAATCTTAGTTATAACTTTAAATTGAAATTTATAGATAATGAAAAAGAATTCAAGAATTATATCAGAAATTTTAGTCATGGAAAACAAGAATTCTTTCAAAACTTCTACGATAAATTAAATAATAATAGTGTGATTTCACTTACTGGACTTTTTAAACAATATAAAACACTTAATTTTGAACAATTAAGGCTAAAAGAGGAAATTTTTCCTATTATACGAGATATGGTTAAAAACAACTTATTTAAAGGTAAGATTAGAAAGAAAAAAACCTTTTTAGGTTTTAAAACAAAATATTTATTCTATTTGGATAACCATTTAAAAAAGATAATTGTTTCTAATATTGATATAAATGCGGAAGATATATATCAAGAAAAAGAAAGACTTGAAGATATAAGAAATGACATTTATAATATGACCTTAAAGTTAAAAAATGTCAGTCAACAGATAAAAGAGGAAATAAACAGCTATCTTATAATTAATGAAATTGATTATGCAAAAGAAAGATTGAAATTTGCTTTAAGAAATGCTTTAATGGAAGCAGATTTTTTAAATGAAAATATTGAAAACTCATTTAATCAAGCACTTAAGTATATTAATATTCAGGCTAATTTAGGAACTGAAATATCTCAATGGAGTAAGAGATATGCATTATTACAGAAAAAATTAGGAGAGATAGATTTATATCTCAAGAATAAGATTAACGAAAAAGAACAATTAAGAAATTTGAAAAATATTTTAGATAATCTCAAAGAAAAATTAATCGTTATAGACGAAGATTTAATTAAAAAGATGGATGCATTTAGAACTAGTTTCAATGAAAAACTTGAAACAGGATTTGATAACGCAAAATTTAATAGTCTTATACAAGATTTAGATCAAATCTCGCAGAAAGTAAGAAGATATGATAAAACTATTTATAAAGTTTCACAGCAGTTTATATCGAAAGAAAAGAAAATTGTTAAGAGTCATAAAAAGGTAATAGCTAATTGGATAAGAATCAAAGAGAAATTTGATAATGAGTTTAAATTTTATACTGATGGTTTTCAGTTTTTCAATATTAATTTACAAAAAATTGCCAATATAAATAATCAATTAAATACTGATCTTGAAGACATTGAAGAAAAGGCTAATATAAAAATCAGATCTAATGAATTTCAGGATGCATTTAATATTATTAAAAAAGAATCAGATGCTTTATTGAATCAGAGGATAATTGAAATTAAGGAACTTAAGTCAAGTATTAAGCAAGAATTAAAAAGCAAACAAAAGCTCTATTTACTTTTTCGTTATTTACAAGATAAGTTGGAAAGTTTAGAAATTAATATAATTGACGTAATAGCAAATCAAACTAAGAATATAAAGGATAAAATTTTAGAAGAAAGAAACAAATCAAGGATAGAAGATTTTGATAATTTTGTCTCTCAAGAGATTATTAGAATCAAATCTAAACTAAATGGCATTAAAAGCAACTTAACAAATTTAAACCTCTTAAAAATTGAAGACGTTAATAAAGAATTTGATATTTTACAAGCTGATTTTAATAAAAGCAAAAAAAAATTTTCAAAAAATTTAAGTGAGTGCAGTAAAATCATTGAGGACTTTAATGAAAAGTCAAAATTAACAATTATTCAATGGGAAAAATTCAATGATTTTTTCAATAATGAGATTCCAGCTATAAAAGAGGATTATATTAATCGAATTATTTCAAATGAAATTAATAAATTAACCATTGAAAAAAAAACAAATATCATTAAATTAACAGATTTAAAAAATGAAACAAAATTATCATGTAAAATCCTCATAAATAAATTAAAAGATATGATCAATATCTCTAAAATTAATGCTGAACTTAATGAGCAAGATAAAACTGTTTTAGTCTATACTGATTCTTATTATTTAAATAAAGAACTTCAAAATTATATAGAGAATAACTTATTAAAATTAAATAGAGAGAGAATTGGTAAGATTTTAGCTCTATATGATTCAAGTATAAGAAATCGAACATTGAATACAAATATGTTAGAAATAAAGAATAGAATTGAGGATTTAAGAATTTTTGAAGACATTATTCCTCAACAATTCATTGAAAAGGTTAAAGAACTTCAAATCAATCAAGAGAGAGAAGATTTCAATGAGGTTAAAAAGAAATTTGAGTCAATTTTAAAAAATAATAGAATAGCCATAAATAAAATAAAAAATAATTTAGAATTTTTTATTAAAGTCCAAAATTTCATCAATCAACAGTTTAATACTCTGAATGCTGAATTGAATCAATTTTTTACTAAAATTTTCAAAGCAATAGAAGATGCTGATAATTATTTAAAAATCCAAGAAACTTTTGAATATAAAAAGCAATTTTTTAATGAAAACTTTAAGCAGTCTCAAATTAAGATTGAGGAGAAAATCAATTCATTATTAATTAAAATAGTTGATTCAAGAAATTTAGAATCTGAAATAAGAGAATTATATGTAAAAGCAAAAAATAATTTTTTAGAGGAATATGATAATAAAATTCAAAAAATTAATGATCGAATTGTTTCATTGAAAAATGAATCATTTAGGGAGCACATTACAACTCTAATAAATGATAGTAAGTTATATTTGAGCCAATTGCTTGGTAATTTAGAAAGAAAAGTAGAAGATAATATAGAAATTAAAGAATTTAAGAAGAGTAATGTAATAATCCAGAAAAGAGCTAAAAGTATTGAAATGGAGATAAAAGAGATTAATAAAAAAATTGAGACTTCAATAAAGGATCTTAAAAAAAAATCAATTAATTTTTCTCAAATATCTACATTTATACTTGAAGATTATAATAAATTTATTTCAGAGTATTCAGAAATTCTAACTGAAAAAGTAAAAGCTATGGAACGATTGATTGTAAAATCATATATCGAAATGACTATTAAAGCTGTATCAAATGAATATTTAACTATTGGATTTTTAAATAATGAATTAAAAATTAAAAAGAAGAATATTCAAGATCATTTATTATTTCTTATTAGTTCAGGAGATTTAAATGGCAAATATGATCCTCGGTTTGGAATATACTATGAAAATCCTGAAATATTAGAGGAATTAGACGCTACTGAATTAGAAGTTATAAAGAGTACTAATTATAAAGTAAGTATGATGCTTCGCCATCTTAAAAATTTTGCTAGTCAATATGGAAGTATTATTGCATTTTTTGCTTCAATTATTACCATTTCATATTATTTGTTCCTTTTTAGTGGGAATAACCCCGCTGTAATAGCATTACCGATCATTGCTGTCATCCTGATTTTGAGTCTCTATTTCTTAAGGAAAGAAAAAGAGGAAAAAATCAAGTAATTATTAGGTTAACCTTTTTATTAAATAGAAATAAAGTTATTGTTTAATTATAATCCATAACAAAATGAACTTGATTTTCTTGCTTTTTTAAATATCCTAAAAAGCATGCTTGATTGAAGTGAACATTAAATTTATGTTCTATTATATCCTCCTCACGTGCAAGTTCTTGAAACTTATTAAAATCTATTTTACCACTCAACCCATAGGTTTTAACAATATCAATCAAAGTTTTTATATTTTTGTTTAAATAAATCTTTTGTTTTTTAGAATTTTTCTTTCTGGTGCTTTTTAATTTAATAATTTTTTTCCTAAGAATACTCTCATCAAATTCCAATAAATCAGATAAAAATGTTATTCCATAGTCTTTAAAATCATCATATTCTTTGCTATTACAGAACTCATCTAACTTAATAATAATATCTTCTATTGAGCGATTTGCTAAGCATTTTTGTTCTATATCTTTCCTTTCTTTATAATTTTTGAAATAGTCTAATTCTGAATATTGCTTTCTTTGAAAGGAAAATTCAATTTTTTTACGTTTTAAATCATTCGTTAGACTTAAATGGTTCGGATCCGATAAAACTGATTCCATGTAGCGCTCTTTCCTTCGAGCAACATGATAATAAGGGATATCAACTGTTTCTTCAGTAATTAATATATAACACCTTCCTGGAGCAGATCTCCCGGTTCTTCCACGTCTCTGTATAAGTCTAATTTCTGAGGGTACTGGTTCGAAAAATATGATAGCATCTACGTTAGGAATATCTAAACCTTCTTCAGCAACACTGGTAGCAATCAAAATATCTATATGTCCTTGTTTAAATTGTTGTAAAATTTCTATTTGTAGATGTTGGGGAAATCCATTATCGTCCTTTTTAGTTGATTGTCCTATGAATTTTTCAATTTTTAGTCTGTCATTAAATTCAAATTGTAAAAAGTTTTTAAGAGATTCTGCCATCTCTCGATATTGTGTAAAAATTAAAATTTTTTTATTATTAAATTCCTCAATTTCTTCTTTTATTATAGAAATTATCTTTTCTAATTTTGGATGAGATAAAGTATTCTGTTCTTTACTTTCAATTGTCGTATTTACATAAAAAAAATGTTCAGAATTAACAATTCTTTTAGCAGATAATATATCTTTATTGGCTTTATATCTTATTTTATCCAAAAACGATTTAAAAAGAGAAATGTCCTGAGTTTCTAATAAATCTTTCGCGTGAAGTATAGATATACAACTTGAACAATAAGAATAGACAGAAGGTATATCAATTTGATTCTCTTTTACAATATCTAAAATCCTGGGTGATTTAAAATATAAACACTCATAGAACTCATCTTCAGATAAATTTAACTCATCTCCTTTTTCATAATATAATAATAAAGTGAGGTCACGTGACATCCCCAAAAAATCTAGTTTTGAATAATATGGTTTATTTGGAGGCAAAAGATTACTTTTTACAAACCATCTTAAATATTTTTCAAATAAATTATACCAAACAGCACTTAATTCCCTTAATTCAACAGGTAAGTCTATTAAATGAATGTATGTATCAATGTCATGAATGTAATTTTTTACATCTTTATCTTGGTAATTTTTAAAGATAATATTTTCAATATATAAATTATTACAGATCTGTTGAATATGTTCATAATCCTTTCCTGGTGAGGCAGTTAATCCTAATATTAATGGATCCGTGCATGTATTAACATATTCCTCTGAAATAAAAGTATAGGCATAGTTCCCTTTAGTCTTATGAGCTTCATCGAAAATAATCAAAGCAATCTGCTTAAGATCGTATCTGTCCTTCATTAAATCATTTTTTATTACTTGAGGTGTAGAAATTATAATTTTCGAGTTTCGAAACAGTTGAATTCTTTTCTCTGGAGAAATTTTTCCTGTTAATGTAGTGATTTCTTCTGAATTAATATCCAACAATTTCATACATGAATCTTTGTGCTGTGAGACTAAGGGGCGTGTAGGAGCGAGAATGATGATTTTAGCCTTGGGGTATTTTATTAAACAATTAGATATTAATAAAATACCTATAATTGTTTTTCCTAAACCTGTTGGTAAAACTACTAATGAATTTTTATTTTTACAGCTAGAAACAATATTTTTTTGATAATCTCTATAATGAATTTGATTTCTTTTTAAGAAAGGACCATTTAAGTATTGTTCATGCTCTGATTGCATATTATGAATAACTGCAAATTTATTATTTTTAAAAATAGTATCGCTGTGAGATTTTTATAATATTAAATTATCTAATTACTAATAGAAGTTATTTATTAATTCAGAAATAAGTTAATAAATTCCGAGATAATTGGAGATATTTAATTTTTAATCGAATTAGACCGGGAAAAATAAAACCTCTTTTTTAGTATCTTTTCGATTGATTAAATTCTTTTCTTCTAGCATTTTTAAAGTAAGAACAACCCACCCTCGAGCAACTTGGTGTAAAATTCTATTATTATTAGGATATATGGCTTTAATAACGTTTTTTGGGGATATACCATTTTCTCTATTTTCACGAACAATATTTAATATTTGATTTTCCCGTTCTTTTCTATGGGTTAAGATCTCATTAATTCTTTCCATTGGATTTTCAATTGGGCTTCCATGGGCAGAGAGAATCAATTTAAGTTTAGGTAATTTCTGAATTTCCTCAATAGATTTTACATATTCTGTAATACTAGAATTTGGAGGACCGAGCCAAGTTGTTATTGATCTCAAGATATTATCTCCAGAAAATAAAATGCCCTTCTCCTCATTATAAAGAGAAATATGATCGACAGCATGTCCAGGTGATGCAAAAATTTTCCAAATCTCACCATTGATCATGATTTCTGTGTTATCTTCAATAATTTCTTCAGGATTATCTATATAACAAGCTCCATATATGCGTTGATAAAACAGTTTTGAACCAATATTTCTTAAAAAATTAATTAGTTTACGAGTTTTTTTTTTTCTAATTCTCAAATAATCTTCATAAGCATCAGTTTCAAAACTTTTAATGAAACTTTGCTTATCTTTTATTATTTCTGCACTTTTTCTGGTTATAACAACTTTTATACCTAATATATCTCGTATTCGTTTTAAACCACTAAAGTGATCGGGATGGCAATGAGAAACTAGTATTCGGTTGATCTTAAACTCTTTCTTCTGCTCTTTGAAATAGTTCTCAATACTCTTCAATTCTTTTATTAAATATTTTACTGCTCTTTTAGTTCCATACCCTGCATCATATATTATACCATCAGCACCAGCTAATATATAAATATTTTCTGGAGGCTTAATGGCTCCAAATGCTCCTTTTTCTTTAACTAAAAATATTCCCGGATAAACTTCTTTCATTCAATTTTTATAAATTTCTAAAATATTTATTTTCTAGTATTATAAAGATTATAATTATTTCAAATCTCACTGTATTATCATTTAATATAGAAAATTTAATAATTTTGTACTAGGTGTAGAGCAAAATATTTTATATATCAAATATACATTAATGTTAATTAATCACTGGAATCCTATAGGAAAAATAATAAATGCGATTTATTAAAAGATTAAAACATAAAATACAGAAATTTAAGGCGCAAACAAATAAAACTTTAAGCAAATTAAAGTCACAACCGAAAGCTGATTATCAACCCCTTCCTCCAAATATGACTATAACAGAATGGGTAAAAAAAATGGATAAGGAAGTACCATATGGTAGAGGGGCTAGAGGAAAAGCATTTATTGTGCCGCAAAAATATGGGATTACCGGTTTCTTTACTGCTTTGCGACCAGATTTACCATATCGGGGAGATTGGTCATTATATAGAAGATTAGGAATCGGTTGGAAGTGGAATCCCACCTTATATATCGCTTTTTTCTTTTTTCTCTCTCCTGTAATAGGCTTTCCTTTGATTTACACAATCTATGGATATCCTCAATTATTTTGGGAGGTATTTTGGAGAAATTTCTTATTAAATATCCCTTTTATAATATTTGTTGCCTTTATTACAAAAGTAATAGCATTTGCGACCTTAAAGATAGATGATTTTGTAAAACCTTATGGACAATATAAAAAAGAAATTCAATCTTTATTCGTGAATGAGTTAGAATATTATAGATTTTGTGCAAAAACTATTGAGAGAGCCTATAGTGGATGGTGGTTTATATTTGGTTTTTTAGGATTTCTCGCAGTTTTAGGTTTTGATATTTTTTTTTTATTGGATGGAAATTTATATCGTCAAAGTTTTTTAGCCCCCTTACCATATTGGACCATAATTCTAGATTTTATTAGGATATTTGGTATTGCTTTACTATTATTTTTAATCATAACCTTTTTTTGTGCAATTATATATGGGATTTTTTTCTTTGGTAGCCTAGGTGCAAATTCTGACGTTCTAAGTATAAAAGACTATGATATAATGTTATCTAATATAATAAATAGTATCTCTATCGCCTTACAAAATAATACTCAAATATCAGAAACAGAGAACAGTATTACTAAAAGTGGTAGGAGTTATTATGAATTCCAAAGAATAAACACAATGATTGGAGAATTTCTATTTAAAATTACGATATATTTAATTGTATTTTTTATTTTTGTTACAATTGCAATCTGGATGATTAGTGCTTTAGGTTTATTAAAAGATTCTTTAATCCAGTGGTATTTTTTGTTTGGTGTTCTTTCCTTTTTTTTTATGGTAATAAGTATATTAATTTTTATAGTTCCACAATATTCTCTCCATAAATTTCTTAAGAAATTTAAAAGAAAAATAATCGAATCTTTCTCTGTATTAATAGCACAACTTGAATCTCTCTATTTAAATTCGATAGTTTCTCCATCAATTCTTTCTAATATTGGAGATTGGAAATCGAGAAAAGAGCTTTCAAAGGATATTAAGAGAATTGAGAATTATGTTGAAAAAGTAAAATCATACAGCTCCTGGAGTTATGATTTTCCCCGAAAAATTAAAAGAGTTATTATTGTGGGATTATCTCCTATATTCCCCTTAATCTCAATTTTGAGGGGGTTATTTCCATGGATACCGTAAACAAATAAGCTTAAAAATTCTATTATAATATTATTATTTATCTAATGAAATTCTACTAAATGGATTAAGATTTAATTTGTACTGTCCTAAATGTGGTTCAAACGTAGCTGATGAAGCCAGATTTTGTACTTTTTGTGGAGAACCTCTTGAAGGTGAAAAAGTTCCCGAAAGTGAACCCATCCAACCAACTCCATCAATATCAACACCATATCAGGACTCCTCAATAACTCCAGTAAAAAAGCCGACAACTAGTGGTGCTATTGCACTTGGTATTATAATTGCCTTAGTAATTGGAGGTGTATTAATATATTTTGGATTTAGATCACTAGTTGGAGGCTACACCTATACTACGGGATTAACTATGCTCATTATTGGTGTTATTTTTATGAGTTCCATATGTTGTTTTTGTGGTGGTTGTAGTAGTGGGAGACGTCGCGGAGGTTATTACGGTGGTGGTTGTGACTGTAGCGGTTGCGATTGTGGTGATTGCGACTGCGGAGGTTGTGATTGTTAGAAATCATATTAAAATTCCTCATTTTTTTAATAAACCTTAAAGTAAGTTTATAATAATCCTAAAATTCTCTTTTATAAAAATAAAATAAAACGATGCCGCAACAGGAACAAAATCGTCATAATGATAAAAAAAAAATAATTCATTGGTTAGCTCATCATAATCCAAACCGAGAAGATTTCAATAATCATGTAATTTATATTTTTAACTATGCAATTTGTATAGGATGTTCTGCTTTTGTTTTGGGTGCGGGTGTTGCTTTAATAATTGGTAATGTATTTTATGATTATATTAGTAATTTCATGAGCTTTCCTATTATTTTCTTAACTTTTTTAATTTGCTGGCTTCCCTCAATTTTCCAATATTCAATTCAAGCTATAAAAAGAAAACCACTTACCAATCGATTTTTAAAATTTCTTATTCGCTTTCTTTATCCATTAGGTAGTATCATACTCATATTTAATTCGCCCCTATGGGGATTTATTATTGCAATTCCAGCAGGTTTATTAATAATTGTTATAAGAAAGATATTTTATAAAAAAAGGAACTCAAGAGTAAGAAGATTTAGCTTTTAATATGCTTTTTTAATTGTTTATTTAACCTCTTGAGAAGTTCATCGGTAGTGAGAGTATTTGTAAAGAATAATTCCATACCTCTTAGGGCAGCATTATGTATAGTTGGAGACCATGCCGCACATGCATCATCAATTACATAAACATTAAATCCTAAATCAAATGCAGTTCTTGCTGTATTTTCAACACATACATTCGTAACAACTCCCACAATTATTACTGTATTAATTCCTAAATTTCTTAAGTAATGTTCAAGATCCGTTGAATTAAATGTTCCATTAGTTGTTTTAAGAATAACTACATCATCTTCTTCTGGTTTTAATTCGGGGATAAGATCTGCTGTAGGTTCTTGAATAGATGGAAATATGTATTTTCCAAACATATTTTCGAAGATTTGATTATATAACTGTATATTATTTGCGTAATCATTACGATCCTTTCTGCGAGAAGCAAATTTTGTATAATATATTGGGATTTTGTTTTCTCTGAAGAATTCTAATAAACGTTTTATATTTGGAATGACCATTTCATCAACCCTTTTTATAAAATATTGGATTAAACCAGGAACTGATTTTTCAAATAATTCCACTATTGCAGATGTTTTTTTCACTTGATAGTTTTGCATATCAATAATAATAAGAGCACTCTCACGAGGAATAATTGATGGGGCAAATCCTCTTTTAAGTTTTAAATATTGATCAATTTTTTCTTCTATATCCAATTTATGTCACATGTAACTTTTGTTAATATTATTCATCGAAAAATTATTTAATAATTCTTGTTGTATCAAGTTTCCATAGGATAAAATTTCCAAAAAAGTTGAGAACTATTATACTAACTCAATGCTGATTCTTTTAGTTATGAATAAAATGAAAAATTAGAAAAGAAATATTTTAAAAATTTTCTTAGAAATTTGATTAATTAGAAGAAGTTGTAAGATTATAAAATATGGCTCTTATAATAAATTAAAGAATTATACTTTCTTCTAATAACATATTAGTTAACATTTTAATTTTATAATGGAAAGAGGATTATTGCCATGGGTAAGGAACAGAAAAAATTGGCTAATATTTTTAGATTACTCAAAAAGATGATTGATGAAAATGAAGATTATAAAAAAGAAATCTATAATAACGACACAGAGATGATCTTTAATTCAAAAATTCTTTTTACAATTGAAGGAAATGAAACTGATTATGTTGCCATTACTTTTAAAGATGGTGACATTGAGATTTTTGAAGAAAAGATTGATAATCCCTCAGTTATATTCATATTCAAAACGGCAAGAGGTTTAGGAAAATTAAGCCGAGCTTCTTCCCAAGAAATAGTCTATTCCCTTTTAAATAATAAAATCCAATATATTGGAAGCTTAAGTGATGTAACTAAATTATTCTTTCTTTTAAGTTATATACTCCTTAAACAAAAGGATGATTTTGATAAAAGGCAAGCCGAAAGAAAAACACCGGAACTTATACCCTTCGAGGATTTTACAGATTGGGATAGTGCTACAAAGCAAATGACACACAAATATTTAGGCTACAAGGTTGATAATGTAAAGTATTTAGATGATCCTTATTTGAGTAAATACAACCTAAAAGACTTTAAGCGATTAAATTATCTAAAATATTGTCGTTTCAACACCCAAGTAGAAGTATGTCCTGAACGAGCTAAGCTTATCACAGAATTTGCTAGAAATGAGGGTTACACACCTGAAGATGGTAATAAAGATCATCCTGGATTAAAAATGGGAAAGATAATTAATTATATTCTTTACAATAAGGAAGCCTCCATCCAAGATTGGGATTATTTACCGGGTATATCGACATCAAAACAAAGAGGAGCGTTAATTTACCCAGAATTTGGAGCAATAATTTTCTGGCCTGAACTATATTCAGCAGATTCCAGAGAACTTTATCCGCAATTAATTACACAAGAGACTATCGATATTCTTAATAAAGAAGTCTTCCCATATTGGGCTGACCGTTGTTTAAGAGAATACACAAGGCAAATGACTGGAAATCAGCTTTCCCAACAATTAGACGAACTTTTTGTTTTTTATTTTATGTGGAAAACACAAGCTATTTCACACACAATTCCTGGCTTCGAGACTTTTTTTAAAAGAGGTCTTGATGATATCATTCAGGAAGCTAAAAAAAAAGGAGAAGAGGTTAGCGAACAAGATAAAAAGGATTTTTATAAAGGAATTCAATTAGCTTGTCAAGGTGTATTAAAGTATGCTAAAAACTTAGCAAATAAAGTTGAACAAAAAGCAGCCGAAATAGATGAAAGTAATGCATCAGAACAATTAATAAAAAGAAAAAGTGAATTAAAAAACATATCACACATTTTACATAATGTTCCTGCGAAACCACCTGAAACACTTGAAGAAGCGATAATCTCGCTTTGGATTATGTGGATAGCATTAACTATGGAAAACGCTCATATGGGATTATCGCTTGGTAGATTAGATAAGGTATTTCAACCATTTTTCATTTCAGATATGGAAAAAATCGAATCTGAAGAGGAGAGAGAAGAATATATAAAAAAAGCGGTTGAATTGATAGGAAGCTTTTTTTTACGGTGTTCAGACCAAGAACCTTTACTACCAGATATAGGAAATTATTTGTTTGGAGGTAGTGGCCAAGATTTTGCTATAACAATTGGAGGTGTGGATTCAGAAGGAGCTTCGGCAGTTTGTGATATGACTTTCATCATTCTTAAGGCTGCAGAAATGCTCTCTATTCGTGATCCTAATTTAAACGCTAGATATTATCCCGGAATAAATTCAAAAGAATATTTGGATAGGTTGTTAGAGGTGAATATAAATACACATGCGACCCCAAGTATACACAATGACATACAAATGATTAAAGCACTCACGAAAGTTGGTTTTAAAATAGAAGATGCGAGAGAATGGGCTGCTACTGGGTGTGTTGAACCAACTATATGTGGAAAACACTTTGGTCATACGAATAGTATGATGTTCAATGCTGTCGCTGCTATGGAAATGGCTTTAAATAATGGATATCATCCTGTTGTGAGTATGAAGCGGAGAATTGGTCCTGAGACGGGAGATGTTGCTCAATTCCAAACCTTTGAAGAATTTTTAAATGCATATAAGGAGCAACTTCACTTTTTAGTTGAAAACAGCGTAGAATGTAATAATAATCTCGGTAAAGTACACCAAATCCTGCATCCATCACCCTTATTAAGCTCTTTATTTGAGGGTCCTATGGAAAAGGGAAAAGATCTAGTAAATGGTGGGGCAATTTATAATACTTCTGGAGTTGCCGTGATAGGCATCGCGGATATAATTGATACTCTAAAAGTGGTTAAAACATTAGTATACGATAAAAAAGAAATTGATTTTACGACTTTAAATGAGCATGTTAAAAATGATTTTTCAACACCAGAAGGAGAATTGTTGCTTAAAAGAATAAAATCAATCAAAAAATTTGGTACTGGTGATAAAGAAACGATTGAAATCGGTCAAAATGTAATAGATTTTCTTTACGATGACTTTTATTCATACGAGAATTATCGTGGGGGTCGTTATTTAACAGGGTTTTGGAGTATGAGCAACCATGTGGCTTTTGGCACACTTTCAGGAGCGTTGCCAAATGGTCGAAAAGCTAATAAACCATTTACTCCCGGATTAACCCCTACACCAGGAGGAAAAGATTTATTAATTCAAAATATACAATCTGTTGCGGCATTAGACACGGATAAAATGCCAAACAATCTAGCCTTCAACATTAAGTTAGTACCAAACGCAAATGATTCACACGAAGAGACTTTAAATCATTTTAATGGATATACCTCGAGTTATTTTGATTTAGGTGGAATGCAGATGCAATTTAATGTAGTTAGTACAGATACTTTGAAAGATGCTATGGAACATCCCGAGAATTATGGGTGGTTAATCGTACGAATTTCAGGATACAATGCTTATTTCACGCAATTAAATAAATACCTACAATTAGAGTTAATTGAACGGCAAGAGTTCGCAACTCATTAAATTTTTTTTAAAAGTCATTTTTATATAATCTAAAGTCTTATGGAAACTTTAATCGTAAATATAAAAAGAAATTCATTAGATGATGGGCCCGGTATTCGAACTGTTATTTTTTTTAAGGGGTGTCCACTATCTTGCGTATGGTGCCAAAATCCAGAAACCAAATCTCCATCTCAAGAAATTTCATTTGATAAGGAGAAGTGCATCGAATGCAAAAAATGTTTAGAAGTTTGTAATAATACCGCAATTAGTTTTTCCTATAAATACAGGATTAATAGAATTAAATGTAATCTATGTGGTAATTGTATAGATGTTTGTCAAAATGACGCTCTAAAATTTGCTGGAAAAACCTATGATATAGAAGAGTTACATGAGAAGATTCTCCGAGATAAACCTTTTTATGATAACTCAGGAGGGGGAGTTACTTTTTCAGGAGGTGAACCTACTTTTCACATGGATTACTTAAATAAATTATTAAAAAAACTTAAGAAAGACAATATACATGTGTGTCTTGAGACTTGTGGATATTATAATCGTGAAAATTTCAATAACTTAATCTTACCTTATTTAAATTTAATATATTTTGATTTAAAGATTTTCGATCCAGAGATACATAAAAAATATTGTAAGGTTTCTAATGAGACAATATTCCAAAATTTTGAAGATTTAATTATTAATAGTAATATTGAGATATTACCACGAATTCCTCTAGTACCAAAGGTAACAGCAACTAAAAACAACTTATTGAAACTAGCTAATTACTTAAAAGAAAAGAATATGAAGAAAATCGGTCTTCTACCTTACAACCCTTTATGGATTTCTAAATCTGAGACAGTGGGAAAAAAGGCAGAATATGTACGTTCAAAATGGCTTAATCAAAAGGAGAAAGAAGCTATAAAGGAAATTTTTTCTGGTTTTGAATTTCGAGATTTCTAAATTCTTGAAATTTAACCAGGCTTTTAACAAAATCGTAAGAAGTAAGTTTATACTAGGAAACTAAAATGTTCATATTATAAATTTTTTAATTTAATTAGGATTTATACATTAGATTTATTTTTATAAATTGACCACAAGAAAAACTTAAGAAAGTAAAATTTACCTCAATTGCTAAAGTTTATGAATTTACTAAATATTAGGGATCAATTAGAAGTAATAATAAATATTACTAAACAAAAATGGATATAAGAGAGGAATAGAATGGAGGATCGTTTGAATGATAAAGTGGCTATAGTTATTGGAGCAGGACAACAAGCGGGAGATACAATAGGTAATGGAAGAGCAATTTCAATTCTTTTTGCTCGTGAGGGTGCCAAAGTAATGCTTGTTGACCA
>JBHLOG010000062.1:0-19636 GCA_048940765.1 Promethearchaeota archaeon
GAAATTAATGGTTATATAGTTCTTATTTTTATAATAGGTATAATAATACTTTTATTTCTGAGTAAAATTATTGAAGTCTTTGCTTATAATAATGAAAATGTCGAAGTAATTAAAAAACAAGATGTTATAAATGCATTTATCAATAGAAATAATAGAGTAATAATTTGGTTCTTCTTTCCAATGATTATAATAATAGAAGAATTGGTTTTTAGATATTATACAATTGGTTTTTTAGTTTATTCTTTAAAATTGGAATCAGTTGTAGTAATCTTCATTTCAAGTTTGATTTTTTCTGTTTTCCATATTCACATCTGGTTTCGTTATAAGGATTTGACAGTTCTAGTAATAAACCTTGGATACCCATTTTTAATGGGATTATATTTTGGCTATATATTTTTGAAATTGGGGATTATACCCTGCATTATAGTCCATTTTATTATTGCTATTTCCTTATATTACAATATTTATAGGAGATATTTCAAAATTAAAAGTTAAAAAAATTTATTTAAAACTACATTTTCCTTAAAGCTTTTTTATCTATTTTACCGACCGCTGTTAAAGGCAACTGATCTGAAATTTCAATTATTTTGGGTATCTTATATTTTGCTAGGTGTTCTTGAGCGTATTTTAAGATATTTGCTTTTGTTTCTTCATTAGCTTCAAATCCTTTTTTCAAAAGTACATATAATTTGACTATCTCCGATCCGGGTCGATCTGGGTCAGGAATTCCTATACATGAACAAAGCTCTATTGCTGGATGCTTATTCATTTTATTATCAACTTCAACACTAAACACTTTATAGCCCGATACAATTATCATATCTTTTGTACGATCTACGATTTTTATATAACCATCCTCATCCATTATACCAACATCTCCAGAGTAAAACCACCCATCTTTTAAAGCATTACTGGTTTCCTCAGATTTGTTCCAATATCCTTTAAATATTTGAGGACCTTTGATAAGAATCTCTCCTGGTTCTCCAATAGGGACTTCTTTACTTTTATCTGAAACATCTACAATTTTAAGTTCTGTGTTCGAAACAGGAATGCCAACTGTTCCTATTTTTCTTGTTCCAAGGTAGGGATTGATGGTTACAAGAGGAGATGCTTCCGTCATGCCATAAACCTCTAATAATTTATGTTTTCCTACTACAGCTTCAAATTCTCTTATGCTTTCAGCAGGAAATGGTGCTGCACCTGAAACATAGAGTTTAAAAGAACTTAAATCTGCTTTCTTGAATTTACGATTAGCTAAAAGCATTAAATAAAGAGTAGGAACATTCAACATAAGAGTTGGACGATATTCAATAATTTTATTAGCAATATATTTTACATCTCTAGGATCTGGAATTAAAAGTTGGGTTGCAGCGACATGTACTGCACCTAAATTAAAGAACATTCCTGCTAAATGGAAGAAAGGAAATCCTGAAATAAATATTTCTTCCCCCCATTTTATATCAATTTCCCATTGATGAATAATTTGCTGGAGGTTAATTGCTTCATTTGCATGAGTCAATATTGCGCCTTTGGGAAGTCCTGTAGTACCTCCTGTATATTGAAGGAATGCAATGTCTTCAAGAGGATCTATTTTAACGTCAGGAGATTTATCTTTGGGATAATTTGCTAATACTTCTTTAAATGTAAAAAATTTTATTCCTTCTACTGGCACAACTTCTCCATAAGGTACTTTTCCTATCTTTATTAATTGTTCTTTCATAGCAGGTTCTAAATCTAAAGTATCAGCAACATTAGTGGTTATTACAAGTTTAACATTAGTTTTACCTGTAGAGAGAGCATTTCGAACATTTTGTTCATAAAAAGAATCTAATGTCAGTAAAGCAACTGCTCCGCTGTCTTTCAATTGGTAAATAATTTCCTCAGGTTGTAATAGAAAATTCATGCCTGTTGAGGTACAACCAGCATAAAATGTTCCATACAAGGCTATAATATATTGAGGAATGTTCGGTAAATGAATAGCAATTCTATCTCCTTTTTTCAAGCCATTATGTATAAAAAAGTTGGCAAAACAGTTTATTTTCTTTTCTATTTCTTTAAAAGTAGTGGTAATGCCCCGAAAATCGTAACATATATTATCTGGAAAATTTTTTACAGTTCTTTTCATCGAATCAGATAAAGAAAAGATCTCGAATTCAATCTCTGGCTTTACATGTTCATCATATGATTTAATCCAGATTTTTGACGAATATGGACTGCTTTCCATCATTTTTTCTGACAATTTTGATCAATTTCAAAAATTTTTTTAATAAATTTAATCAGTTTCAATAGTATTTTTATTGTCAGATGTATATTTAAAATTAATTGTAAGATTCTGACAGAAGTTAAAAAATGTTTTTATTCCCTAAGTTCTCTTCTTAAAATTTTACCAACGATAGATTTTGGCAACTCAGGGATGATTTCAATAATTCTTGGATATTTGAAAGCTGAAATATGTTCTTTTGCCCAATTCATAATCTCTTCTTTAGTTACTTTTCCTTGATATTCTGGTTTTAAAGATATAAAAGCTTTAATATTTTCACCAACTTCCGGATCAGGCACTCCTATAACTCCAACTTCATTGATGTACTCAAGTTGGTATAATAAATCTTCTACTTCTCTTGGAAACACAGAATGTCCCTTATATTTTATCATATCTCTCTTTCTATCTTTAATACGTAAATAGCCATCTTTATCAATACATCCTATATCGGTTGTATAATACCATGTTCTACCTTTTAAGTCTTTCCTCAACGCATATTCTGAGGCTTCAGGACGATTTAAATAACCGAGAAATACTTGAGGTCCACATCCACAAATTTCACCAATATATTGAGTCTCATCTGCTCCACAATTTTCACAATTTTCATTAGGGCATTGTGGTAACAGTTTTTTACCATCATCAACGTTAACTATTTTGATAAGAGTATCTGAAACAGGGAATCCTACGGTATTTTCTTTATATTTATGAAATGGAGTAATTGTCAATATTGGACTTGTTTCACTCATTCCAAAACCTTCTACAATTATAGCACCTGTAATATCTTCAAATTCTTGTTTAACATCCAAAGGTAATGCAGAAGCACCACTAAAACATGCCAATAGAGAGATAAGCTTTCCTTTGTATTTAGGAGAATCTGGATCTTGATTGAGTTTATTCCATAATGTTGGGACGCCAGGACCATAAGTTAATTTTTCTTTTTGAATCATCTTTAAGATCTTTGAAAGTTTTATTGGTGGTTGTGGAAAAAGTACAAGATTTAGTCCCATATATACTCCAATATTCATTGCTATTGATAAAGCAAACTCATGTGCTAAAGGTAAAACTACAAATACTCCACCTTTACCAAAAGCATCTTTCAATTCTGGAACTTGAGTTTCAAAATAGATAATTCCTTGTTGAGCATTTGCTGTAAAATTATAATGAGACATCATACATCCTTTAGGAAGACCTGTTGTCCCCCCAGTGTAAATCAAGGTAGAAACATCTTCCTTAGGATTGATTTTTACGTCGGGTAGATTGATTGGAATACTCTTTTGTAATATCTCTTGAAATTTATGAAAATTAACATTATTAGATTTAGTAGGCCATTTTTTCATTCTTGGAACTTTTTTTAATGCTTTTCCTAAAACTGCTTTGATTTTTGGAAGATATTCAGCAATTTCAGTTAGTATAATATCCTTCAAAGTAGGCATTTTACTCAAATCTTTCCCATGTAAATGTTCTTCATAAAGGATGTCTAAAATTATCAAAACTTTACCTTTTGAATCGTTTACTTGATGAACAATTTCAGTGAATCTATTTAATGGAATAATAGGATTTGCAATTGCTCCAATTCTAACAATGGCATAGTAAGCAATAATAAATTGAGGAACATTTGGCAGATCTATAAGAACTACATCTCCTTTTTTTATTCCCATTTTTGAAAGAGCAGTAGCAAATTGATCTACTAATTGATCTAATTCTTCATAAGTTATTCTAAATCCTTCGAAATAAATAGCTTGACTTTTGGGGTACTTATTAGCTGTGTTTCTTAACATCTGTCCTAAAGAAATTTCATCATAATCAACATGACGAGGTGTTTCTTCAGGCCAATTTGCCATCCAATATTCAATTATTTCTTCACTCATTTTTATTCAGTTTTAAATTTTTTTTTAATTCTAAATTAAATAGTATTTTATTGTCAGATCTATATTTAAAATTAATTATAGATTTTGGCATGTAATTTATAGAAAAATTTTCTCCAAATAGCATCTGATGATCAAAAATTAATGTTTATAATTAGAAAAAGGTATACTTTTTTACTTTTACAAATTTAATAAGATTCATTGATAAGTGGTTTTGGAAGAGATAGAATGAAAGTTTATTTTCGAGAGTTAACAGTTGATGATATTCCTGCTATTAATGATATTAGTAAAGATATTTGGGATGGAGATGATTATGTTCCTAATGTTATCCAAGAGTGGCTTCATGAGAAAAATTGTATGAATTATGGAACTTTTAAAAACAAAGATAAAACAGAATTGATAGGTTTCGGAAGAGTGAAGTTCTATAATAAAGATATTGCGTGGTTAGAAGGAGGAAGAATAAAAGTTTCATTTCAAGGTCAAGGTATTGGCAAATTACAACTTAATTGGGCTATAGAATATGCTCATAAGATGGGTGCAAAGGTCGCTCAATATGATACATCATCAGAAAATTTCGCTTCAATTGCTTTAGCTAAATACTTTGGCTTTACTCGTAAGAAGAGTATGGATCTTGTTATTGTTGATTCTGAACAAATTAAAAAAGTGAAGAAATTTACTCCGAAATTTGAAGAATTGAAAGCTAAAGATGTAAAAAAGCGCTACAAAGAATTTGATATTGGACCTGGAGAGGAGATCTGTATTGGGTGGTCGTACATTCCATTAAAATTTATAACGGATGATCATGGATCATGGATATATAATAAAGGGGCAATTTTACAAAAAGTAGAACCTAAAAGTTCTCAAAATTATGAATTTCCATCAGAACAAGAAGTTTGGATGATTGTTTATGGAATTCCAAGCGTTGCGCGAGAGTTAATTGAATATACTATTCAAAAAGAGCTCGAAACCAAAAAATCTAAAACTTTTGAGGTTTTTAGTAAACCTAATGTAGTAAATGTCATAAAAGAAATTGGATTTAAATATCCTAAAGAAAACCGCTTTAGTGTTGTTTTATTTGAAAAAATTCTAAGATAAATCTCTCTCTTATAAGGAAAAGAATTATTTAAAAAATAAGGCTATTTAATAAAAAAAAAGAAATGAATTATTGGCTTTCAATACCCATAGAATTTACTTGAAATCCTTTACCACAATGAATGCAATAAGCAGTTCCCTTGCTCGATAAATTCTGAAGCATTGAGTCTGAGAATCTATTACCACATTCACTACAGTAGGCAACTTCAGTAGGGACAGCTTGGTAAGTTTTTTGAATTGGAACGATTGGTTCCTCCTCTTGCATAATTTGGGGTGGAGTTTTCTGCTCTTGTGGGGGATTGCAGCATTCAGGTTTGGGTTTCCCTGAAATAGCGTAATATAAAGCTTCAAATATCTTATAGAAAAGTAATCCTATCCCTTTCAAAAGATAGTAAACTCCTTTTAGAATATAGTAAACTAAATAGGCAACGCCTTTCAGAATATAATAAACAAGAATTACTGCGAGTGCTAATACCGCAAAAACTCCAATCAAAACAAGAACTTGAGCAAAAACGGGTTGCACTAAAAACCAATCAACAATTTCTTGCCAAACAATACCAAAAACATATTCTTCATTCATTTTCTTATCACTCCAAATAATAATTTTTTTACTTAATTAAAAGGTGATTTCAATAGAATTAAAAAAATTTGGAGTCCAATTTTTAAAATTAATCAACTTAATATTAATGAGGAATTAAAGACAAATTAGACGAAAAAGGCTAAAAATTTATGAGTTTATTTACACTTGTTTTAATTCTTTGATTTTCTTAAATTCTTGCATCATTTTGAATGCTTTTATTGCATATTTTATATGTGTAATTATTGGAATATCATATCTTAAATCGGAGGATAGAGAGGCTTTCTTAAGAAAATCAAAAGTCCATTTAGATCCAAAACATACACAAACACATGGTTTATTAAATTTTTTAGTTAATTCCTTAAGAAGCTTAAATTGTAGTTTAGCTGTGTTTTCTGCCATGGATCCAAACATTTGAAGAGGCCATCTAGGGATAGAAAAAATATACAAAATACTATTAACATTTTCATCTTCAAAAAGTGCTTTTATAGAGGGGATAAATGTTTCAAATATAGAAGGACCTAAATCTATTGTTCCTCGAATTGAAACCCAATTTGGAATTACTTTTCTTATTGTAGAAATTGTATTTTCACTCAATTTTGCTAGACATAAACCTTGTTTTACAATTTCATCACACGCTAAAGCACCTAGACTTCCTGATCCGGTAATTATAGCAACATTTTTGCCATCAGGTAAAGGTTGATTAGCAAAAACTTGAGCTATATTAAACATTTCATAAAAATTATTAACTCTAAATATTCCAGGATTTTGCTTTATAATCGCATCATAAATCTTATCATTTCCTGCTATTGAACCGGTATGACTATTAACTGCTCTTGAACCACTCTTAGTTCTTCCATTTTTAAGTATTAAAACAGGCTTTTCCATCTTTTTAAGAATTTCCCTTAATTCTTTTCCACGTTTAGTACCTTCTAAATATAGCGTAATAACTTCTGTTTCAGGATCTTTATTTAAGTATTCAAGTAGATCCACCTCATCAACATCCACTTTATTCCCTATGGTAATTGTTTTAGAAAAACCTATTCCATTATCAATTGACCAATCAATAAATATATTTCCAAGTACTCCAGATTGAGCGATTACAGCAACTTTTCCTATGATTGCTTGATCAAAATCCATATCGGCTGTTGTAAATTGATTATTAAAATTAGTAACTCCAATACAATTTGGACCAATAATACGAATTTTTGTTTCTTTAGCAATTCTTTCAATATCTTTCTGAATGTTAATATATTTCTCATTTCCCGTCTCAGCAAAACCAGCAGTTTCTATAATTATCCCTTTTACTCCTTTTTCAACACAATCTTTAACAGCTTGAAGCACATATTCATTTCCAATAATAATTACTGCTAAATCAATTTCTTCTGGAATATCTTTAATATTTTTATATGCTTTATGCCCATGAATTTCTTTTTTTTTAATATTGACTGGATATGTTTTAAATTTTGAGTGTAATAAATATTTTGTTGTAGCATATCCAAATTTGAAACTATCAGAAGCTCCAATTATGGCAACTGATTTTGGATTAAAAAAAACATTAAGCTCGTTCATTATAACATTTAGATAATGATTTAAAATGATAGAAAGATAAATTATAACATTAATCATTAAAATTAAAGATTAAGATTATTGAGTAGAAAGAAAAAGTAAGAAAAAAAATAATTTTTCTTTCTAAAAGAGATATTAAGAAGAAAATTAGTTTTTTATACTAAATTTTTAATAACACAATCTTCTTAAGATTAAATATAAATAACAATTTCTCTTTTAAAGTTTCATTTATTATATTAATTTGATTTATTAAAACTACAGAATTAGAGAGTAAGTCCATAAGAGCTTTAAATAATGTATCTCGGTGGATTAATACGAAAAGAATTCGGAAGAATTAGATCAGATAAGAGGACATTAGCTTTAATATTTGTAATTCCTGTAATATTAATTGTTGTTTTTGGACTAACTACTGGGGGGGGACTTACAAAATTTTTTACATCTGCTATTATAACTCTTGATGATATGCCTACATATGATAACTTTCCTTCTAATTCATCTGAATACGATGATACTTTTATATCGCTAATGCAATATAATACTTCATCATGGGGATTTCATAGTTATTCTAATGCAACTAGTCTAGAAGAGTATGAGCAGGCATACAAAAATTATTATGAAATTTTAAGAAATGGTGATATAGATATAATCATTGTTATACCAAGTAATTTTTCAGAATCAGTTGAAAATAAGACTAATCCTGTTCTGATTTATTATATCGATGCTTCTGATCTGGCAGCAATAACGGCAATTGAAGTCGCTATTCAAGAGCCTATCGCGTTATTTAGAGCACAAACAGATATGATTGAAAATTTTACGATTATGGTACCATACTTAGAATTTGATGTCCCTTTTTGGGAATCAGCAATTTTGAATTATGCAATTCCTTTAATTTTACCAATAATAATTCTTGGAACAACTATGAACCTAACTTCGCTTTCAATAGTCTCTGAAGGTCCTCTCCCCCGAATGCTTATTACTCCAACTGCCAAAAGAGAGATTATACTAAGCAAATTAATAGCCAATTCAGTAATTATGCTACTTCAATCCACAGAGATATTTATATTAACAGCATTTTTTGGATTATATAGTTTGGGTTCATTATTTTATTTCTTTTTGGTTTTGATGATGATTGGATTTAGTGGCATCTGTATTGGGTTATTCATTTCTGCACTAAGTCCTACGGAACAAAGTGCAAATCAAATGTATTTAATTATGTTTATAGTTATAATTCTATTTTCAGGAAGTATTCTTCCTTTAGGTGATACAGCAGGAGGAATGCAAATCTTTATGAATATGCTCCCTTTATCTAATGCTGTCCCGCTGATAACAGATATAACATTAAAAGGATTACCTCCTAATTTAATAAGTATATTTTGGATTAATTTAAGCTCAGTAATATATATAATCTTAGCCTATATCTTTTATATGTTTAAAAAATTAGAGGTGTGAAATGGAAGAATCCAAGAAAGAACCTACAACATTAGATGATAAGAAATTCAAGGGTAAAATTTCAAAAATAAAGCCAAAATTTGAAAGCTTTAAAAAGAAAATATTGAAACCTAAACCTAATTTTAAAAAATTCTTTAGTAATATCTCAAATTTAAAAAGTAATACTCTTAGAATCTTAAAACAGGTTAAGAAAGAATTTAGACTTCTATGGACTGACAAATTCAATTTACTTCTTGCAATTGTGATACCTCCTTTAATAATAGTATTGTTAGGTTTTACAATGACAGACGTGCCCCAGGAAACTCAATCTATACCATGTATGCTAATTTCTTATGATTCTAATACATTTATTAATCAAAATGATTTTACTGAATCAAAATTAGATAATTATACATTACCCTATGTAGAGGCTGTAAATAAATCAAGTATGCTGGAATTAGTTAGATTTTATAATGCTACCGAAGAGATTTATGCTATGGAAGAAGCTAGAAATGCTTTAATATCTAAAGAAATATCTATTATTTTATCATTACCGGTTGATTTTACTGAATTTCTGGAATGGGGTTTACCTGGATTAATTGATTGCATTCCTGATGCCTCAAATATTCAATATATTCAACAGAGCTTAAATGCTGTATATGATTCAATTAAGATATTCATAAATGATAATAATCTTACTCCTCAATTTCAGATTCAAGGATTTGAAGAATTTACTATACCTGAAGGATATAGCCACAATTTCAATTCCAGTATAATAATGGCTCTATCTTTCATGGTTTTTGGAATAGCTTTTGTGCTATCCATATTAGTAATAGTTCAAGAAAAACCAATAGCAAGATTATTACTCACACCGGTAAAAAGATCAGAAATTTTACTTTCAAAATACATCACATATACCCTTGTATTAATATTTCAAGTTACTCTCTTAATTATAAGTAGTTTGCTAATGGGATTATATATAGCTGGTACTTTATTAGATTTATTCCTTGCCTTATTTATGATAGGATTTTCTGGATTAACGATGGGTGTTTTTATTAGTTCACAAAGTAAAACAAAAACTCAGGCTAATCAATTATTTCTTGCTGTATTTCTAGTTGCCGTTTTATTGAGTGGTATATTTATTCCTATTGAAGGTATGCCAATATATTTACAAGTTATTGCTTATATTCTACCTTTATCTCATGGAGATCCTTTAATTCGAGGTATTATTCAAAAGGGGCAATCAATTGCAGGACTTCATTTTATTTGGTTATTAGTAATTAGTCTAATTTTAGTGATTATATCATTTATAATATTTAAGAGAAGAAAGTATGAGGTGTAGCAGATTAGTTCGCCGAAATCGAAGAAGATGGTAGATGTCAATAATTTAAATGTTAAATTTGGAGAAAAACACGTTGTTCATGATGTAAGTTTTATTGTCAATAGAGGAGAAATAATTGGACTATTTGGAATCTCAGGAGCAGGAAAAACCACTATAGTAAGAGTATTAACCTGCCAAATTGAAAAGAAACATTGGACTGGAAATGTATTAGTTACTGGTTTATCTCCTGATAAAAGAAGCAATCATTCGAAAATTCTAAGTAATATTGGTTATGTTCCACAACTAGAACTCCTGAATTTATATTTTGAATTAAATCCAATGGCAAACGTGGAAACTTTTACATCTACTTACGGAATGAATAAGAAAAAAGCAAAAGAAACTGCAGAGCGATTGTTTAAAATTCTTGATATCCCCAGAGACACGTGGAACAAGAAAGTTGAAAAAATGAGCGGGGGTGAGAAAAAGCGATTATCAATGGCTATTGGTTTAATTCATAATCCTGATGTTTTGTTCCTAGATGAGCCAACAACTGGTGTTGATGCTTCAAAACGCTATGATATCTTAAGTTATTTAAAGAAATTAAATCAAAAATTAAATACCACAATGTTTATAATTACTCATGATCTTGAAGCGGCATTAATTTGTGATAAAGCAGCTATTTTAAAAGATGGACGATTATTAGAGTTTGACACACCTCAAAACCTGATATCTTCATTACCAAGTGAAGGATTAGTAGGAAGGTTTACAATTGAAGATCTAAATGAAAAGATAATCGACAATATATCAAAATTTCCGTCGGTTAAAAGAATAATAAGGGTTGGGAATGAGGCTATTGAAGTATTAGTTGATAACTTTGAGGAAAATCTTCCAAAATTAATTCAATTTATCGTTGATAATAAAATTATAATTACATCAATGAGTAAAGATGTAGCTACTTTTAGAAGATATTTTCAAATTCGAATTCAACAAGAGGATGAACAAGAAATTAGTTTGAAGGAAGCGAGGGTGATTAGAAAATAGTTGAATTAAGTCGGAAACAAAAACGATTGATGAAAAATATATTAGCATTAGGTATTCTAATCTTTACACCTATAATATCTATAGTTTTAGTAAATATTAATTATATTGAGTATATAGACGATAGTGAAGTTAAATTTGTTAAAGATAATGCTGTTTTTTTCACATGGGTTCATCAAAATGATCATGGGTTATTTATTGAGCCTAGTTTAGATGCAAACTTCAGAGCCATTGATTCCATAAATTTCTCTTTTGCTAGTATATCCTCATCTGATCTGGTAAATCCAAATAATATTTCAAATGATATTGTAAAAGCAAATAGACCCAATATATTCTTTGATTATATTTTTGAAAAACAAAATGTAGATGGTTCATATTCAGATATAGGAGGTTTTGGTAATATGATATCTACACATCAAGCGATAAAAACCTTAGAGATAGGTAATGAATCTTATTTAAATAATAGAATTGAACAAGGGAATACCGAAAATGTTATAAATTATTTGAATAATTCATTAAAAAAGGAAGATGGCGGATTTATGCTAATACCATTTTTAAATGAATCTGATATAATTTCTACTTCATGCGCAATTGATCTGGCAAATACTTTAAATAACAGAAATATCCTCAAAAATGATAATATTTCAAAATATATTAATTCTACTTGGGTTGAGATTGGAGGTTATAGATTGTCGAATGATAATATGAGCATAGCAACAGCAGAAACAACTTATTATGGTATTAAAGCATTTTTAGGAATGAATATGACCTATAATTCAACAGAATTAACATCAATTTTGTCATATTTTACTTTATTATATAGCAGTATCGATGGGGGCTTTTCTAGTTTTGTAGGTGAACCCTCTGACATTCAATCAACATATTATGCACTTTCATCGTTAACTAACCTTGGTCTTTTGGAATTATTTCTAGTTCTTGACGAACAAAAGACTTTATCCTTTATATCTAGTTGTTCAAAGGCAGATGGAGGTTTTGGTTTAAGTCCAGAGCCAACGGATACCTCAGATTTTAAATCAGGATGGGCTGCTATGAAATCAATTGATATTCTGAAGCAAAAAACCTTGACAAATAAAAGTTATTCTGATATTATTGATTTAACTATTGATTATTACGATTGGCTTCATTTCTATCAAGGTAAAAACTCTTTATTTGGAAGCACCACCATTGAAGCAAATTATTATGGAGTATCTGCCTTTTATAATTACAATCCTAAGATATTTACTGAATTTATTAACAAAGAGATTATGAATAAAGAAATATTGGAAAACATTTCAAATTTCGTTGATAGATGTTATGATCAATACAAAGGGGGTTTTGCGTCCTCTCCAGGAGAAAATAGCACTCTTTATGCAACTTTCTGTGGATTAAATATTTATGAAATACTTTTTCCAATTACTAATAAATGGTTTAATGAATATGAAATTGGGAATACTACAAATTATTTGGTTAATCTCCAGAATCCTGATGGGGGTTTTAGTGTAGGTCAAGATGTAGACGCTGTTTTAAGTTCCTATGGAGCATTTTATCAAATTTTCCTATATTTAATTAATCCTAATATTTCAACTGTTGAAAGCACATATTGGGCTTTAAATTCATTAGAAGTAATTAATAGATTAAACTATATCGACCATGTCAATCTTACACATTGGATGAAATCGTGTCAAAATGCAGATGGGGGATTCTCATTATTTATAGGATTCCATAGTGACGTAATTTCAACATACTATGGTCTTGAGATATTTACTGAATTGTTTGATTCCGAACCAATGTCTAAAATAGCCGCTATTGAATTCCTTAAAAACTCGCAAAGTTCTGATGGCTCATTTTTGGTATTACCGGCCCTAGGAGCTTACTTAGACTTACCATCTAACTTTTTAGTAACCTATTTCGGATCAAAAGGTCTTTATGATTATAGATTTCAACCAGAGAATATAAAAAATACCTTAAATTGGTTTGCTCAATGTATAAGTTTCAACACAGGAGGAATTGGTGATAATCCGGGATTTGGTGGAGATTTAAGGAATGTAGCTAATGCTATTATAATTGTGGACGAGTTACAATATGATCAGAGCTTTGATTCAAAACCTTGGAATCTATTATTAACTTATATTTTAATTATTGAAGGAGCTGGAATCGGTTTATTTATATTATTGAAATTATATCAAAAACTTTCAATACCACAAAGGATAAAGTTATTATTAAGAATTGGTGGAAAGCTAAATGAAACTTATTTACGAAAATTCTCAGCTATTAACTGTGAAAATTTAAGTATCTATGCTGGAGGGAAACTAATCGTTGATTCAGTCTCTATGAATGTAAAACATGGTAAAATTTTAGGAATTTTAGGCGAAAGTGGTGCTGGCAAATCAACTTTTATTAAAGGTTTACTAGGTATGAGAAAAATCAAAGGTTTTTGTCAAATCTACGGAATGAATATGAATAGACGCACTTCAAGGAGAATTAGACCAATATATGGTTATGTTCCTCAAGATTTAGGGAAAATTTACCATAATTTTACAACGTTAGAGAATTTAATATATTTTGGAAGTCGATATGAGCTCACGGAGAAGGAAATCATCAGTAGAGCAAGGAGAATTTTACGTAGTTTAGAAATTGAAGATAAGATGAATGAATTGGTACAAAATCTCTCTGGAGGTCAGAAAAGAAGAGTTAGTATAGCAATCGGCCTAATTCATTCACCAATATTCCTTATATTAGACGAACCCACCTCAGGTTTAGATCCAGTTGTAAGAGAAAATCTATGGTTAGTCTTAACCAAAATTAATGAGCAATTTAATACTACATTAGTTGTGATTACTCACTATCCTGAAGAATCCCGATTTTGTAATGTCGTTGCAATCTTTGGTAGAAAACGTGGAATGATAGATTTCGGGCAGCCGAAAGAACTATTAGTTAATTTACCTGGAAAAGGAAGATCAATTGAGATTGCATTTACTGATATAAAAGAAAATGCTATATCTAGACTTGAGTTAATCGAAGGTATTGATAAAGTGTTAGAAAACAAGGCAGGTATAAGTTTTTCAATATTTACTAATTTAAATATCGATAAGTTGATTGAAAAAATAGAAGAAGAGATGGGTAAGAATTCAATTCAAGATGTAAAACAAATAGATTCTAAAATGGAACAATATTTCCGCTATAAAGCAATGGAGGTGCCAAAAATTGAAGAAATCTAATTTATCTTTCGAGCCAAGTAAATTAAAGAAATCTGGAAATATAGAATTAGAACAGCTAAGATTAAAAATTTTAGATGCTGTTAGATTTTCTAAACGTTTTTGGATGACATATAGAGAACAGACGTTTGGAATTGCATCGATTTTAAATTTAATTTATAAAAAATCCTTTATTGAAGTATTATTTTTTACTAACAAAGATGTAATGGAAAGGGGAGTACCATTATTAAAAATTAATACTCCACTTGAGGATGAATTTGATTTTAATGAAATTATTGTTGAACCTGATTTTGATGAGGATGGTCTTGTAAGTCCTAAGAAGATAATTGAGCGTATGAGAAACCTCATTATAAAAGAATTTCAAAACCATATAATGACACTTAGCAAAGAGGTGGAATTATTAGATGATAGATTCGAAAATCATATGATTGAGAATAATCCTTATTATAGAGAGATCAGGATTTATTTTCCTTATTTTGATATAGAGTTAAAAATAAATTTTGAAAAATACCCCCTCTTACCTTCTTTTACTTTTTCAAGAACACTTTCGAAAATAATATCTGAAAGAGAATTCAATAATGAGGATATTATTAAAAATTGGAATCCATTAAATCCTCTTCATATCTATCAATTAATCGAGAAAATATGTAATATTGTTGAAAACCGTTTAAAATTGGATAGATTAACCTATAATTCTCAACACTTAATACTTGAAAACGTATCTATAAATAATGGTGTACAGCATGTTTTTTTTAAAATTCATAGAGGAAAATCATTAGGAATCCTTTACGATGAAAAGCAATTATCTGATATTGATCATAAATATGATTTATTTTATCTATTCTGGGCAATTTCTGGAAATTATTCAGAATTTCTAGGGAAAATTGAAATTTTTGGAAAAGAAATTCAATTTCTAAATAAGAAAGACTTGGCAAAAATACTAATATTGCCTGAAGCACATGAATCAGAAACTATAAACATGAAAGTTAAGAAAGCAATCAAATACAAGATCAATCTCAAGGAAATTCTTAAAGATCGAAAAAATAAACTGCAATTATTATTAAAAACCGCTGGATTTGTACCTAAAGTTGATGAAATAATGGAAGAGATATTTATTGCACCTTCTAAAAGGTTTTTTTACAGAAAAACTGTGATTAAAAATGCTTTAGATGCCACAGGTTTATTACTTAAAAAAAATAAAAGATGCTCTGAATTGAACCATTTGGATTTCCTGCTGTTTTCAATTGCGAGAGCTTTATTAAAATATCCCTCAATTATTATGTTCTTTATCCCTTTTGAGATATTAGATAGATTAGAATATGATAAATTCAATAATTATATGCAAAAAATTAAAGAGAAATTTCATGTAGTTTTAATCATTCATGGTCCAGAAGGAATAATATCTAACTGCGATAAGATATTAACTATTGGCAAAAAAGAATCAAAAATTGGAACCTTCAACAAACTAATTGAAGAATTACCTCAATCAGGAGAGATTATTACAATTGAATTAAATAATCCTGATGAAAAATTAATAAAAACTCTATACCAATTTGATGAAATCGCAAAAGTTCAAGAAGAAAGAAAAAATGAAAAATATAAAATATTTATGAAGGGAAATCCTAATAAAATGATAATTCAAATAATAGAATTATTTGGGAAGTATCTTTTCAGTTTTAAAAGGCATAAGGCAAGCTTAGAAGATTATAAAGAATTTTTTGAAAAAAATTATATTAGTATTTAAAATCAACAAAAGGGGTAAAAAAAATGATAAAAAGTATGTATATCTTGGATGAAAATGGAATTCTACTATATTCCAAAAATTTTATAGAAAAGCAATATGATCAAGATATTTTGATTGGTTTTTTCTCATCAATTGCCAATTTTAGTAGAGAAGCATTAGGAACTATAGTAAAGAATGTTGATCTTGGAGAAAACAATAAACTCATATTAGTTACTCATCCACGAGAATCAATCCTCGGAGCTGCTGTTGTAGAAGTTAGCGACAATAATACTTTGGTAACATCAATAGTTACAAATATAATACAAGATTTTATTGATTCTTATTCTCCAGATTATGATCTCGAATCTATCTTCCCTGATGAGGTAGAAACAATAATTAATAATAATTTAAAAGGTAAAATTATGCAATCCCCAATGATAAGAATATTTATATCTTGGTTGATTGTTGGATCCATATCCTATCTTTTAATTCTTTTAAGTATAAATGCTACCTATTTCATATATAATTATTACAATTTGGGGCAATTCATTACCCAACAACAATTATTCACAAGATTTATGCCAATTTTAATATTATTATCAACGGTAAATATAATCATTTTGTTTTTACCTCCAAATCTAATTTTTGGTTTTTTGGCTCCCAATTGGAAAATTGCAGTTTTGAATTCATTCATTTTTCTCGGAGTGACAATTGCTCTATATTTCTATTCAATAGAACCTTATTTTGCATACATCATTATTGGGCATTTGCCATTGACATTAATATTTTCGTTGTTTTTTCTATTCATTGGATTAAGATATTCATCAATGAAGTTCTTAAAAAGGAAACTTTAAATTTCTCTTTTTATCAAGAAACTATTTTTTTTAAATTAAATAACTTTGAGGTATGTAAGAAAAAAATCTCGTTATGTCATTATCTGGTAGAAATATGATGCGAAAGTAAAGAAATACCGAAGTTTAAATATTAGAATCTAGAGATATATCAAATGCTTAAAATTGTTTCTTAAGGTGATTTCAAATTATTACTTTTGCTAAAACAAACAAGATTCAAGTAATTTGCCCTATATGTAAAACAAGAGATATTATTGGCATACCTCCTTCGAAAATAAATAAAAAATCAAAGTTAACAACAATCTCCATCCATAAGGGGTTAATTTGCCCCCATCATTTTCAGTTTTTTATGGATAATAATTTTCAAATTCGAGGATATCAAAAAGTAGATTTGGAGGTAAATCGTAAAAATTCTGAAATCTTAAGGAATGGTGTAAAAGCTTTCAAACCAATTGAAGAGAAAAATGAAAATCTATTTAAAGAATTAATGCTTGAAGGTGATACAGTTAAATATGTGCCCCTTGATAGTGATAAAATGGTGGAAAAACGTATTCTAAACGAAAAAGTTGAGTTAAAAAGTAAAAAAATGACCCTCAAAGAAATTTATGAAGAATTTTGGGAATTTATTACCAAGGATAATGAAATTTTTCTTGAATTCATTAAACAAGATAATAGACGTAGAACATCTTCGATTTTTTCTCAGAAAAGTGAATGTATAGCCAATTAGAAAAAGAATATGGTTAAAATTAACATTAATTTTAGAATATATACTCCTTCTTTAAAATCTATATTAACTTTTAGAAATGAAACATCATTTTTATAAGAAAAAATCATAGTTTGTATGAAAAAGATATAAGAAAATTTAAAATTCAGTACTTAATTTTCCAAAATAATATTTTTAATTATAAATAAAACAAAAATTTGAAGATTAATTAATAGGTTGGAAATTATGAGCTATAAATTACCAGATGAAAAAGATCTAGAAGCTATGAAAGGTATTGTTGGCAAAGAATACGCTACAAATAACAAAGCGATTACAGCATCTTACTTGGCGAAATCAGTGATGGGTTTAGAAATCTATTATCCAAAATCGGATAAAGACTAAAGAGCCAAATCCCTGATATCGTCATTAGACCTAAATACGTTGAAGAAATTCGAAAAATTCTTGTATATTGTACTCAAGAAAAAATAGCGGTAAGTCCTGTTTCTGGTGGATTATCTGGTGGATTTTCGTGCCCAACAATAAAACCTGGTGGAGTTCTTCTTGATTTGGGAAGAATGAAAAGAATAATTGAAATCGATGAGGAAAATCGATTCGTAATTGTGGAACCTGGAGTAACCATAGGAGAACTCTGGGCATATATGCACAAAAATACTCCTAACTGGGCACCACCAATACCAGATGGAGCTCCACCAGCCTCTACAGTTATGGGAGATGCCATTGATAGAGGATTTTCATTATACACTTCAAGTGTGGGACCACAAGGAGACAATTTTATGTGTGCTGAAGTTGTGTTTGCAAATGGTGACGTTTTAAGGACTGGTTCTTGGGCATTACCTACTGCGAAACCATTCTACAAATATGGACTTGGTCCTGACTTATGGTCACTTTTGATGGGTAGTCAAGGAACTATGGGAGTAATCACTAAAGTAGCGGTAAAGATTTATCCACATCCCGAATTTAAAACTATTGTAGTGTGGGGCATGTCAAATCCTTATGACATGCAGAATTTAACTTTGGAAATCCAAAAACAAGAATTTGGAATTGCACATAATACAGTTATGGTCCAAGGCGGAAATTACCCTCTTGTGATGACTCGATGGCCAAAGGATAAAGTACCTCATGATTATAAATTCTTTGAAGAAATGGGTTTTTCGCAGTGGTGGATGAATTTTGAATGTTGGGCTCAAACACAGGAAGAATTAGACTATGTTACAAATAGAATTGATAAAATGGCTGAGGATTTTAAGAAAAGAGCGCGAGATCCTAATGCAATTAAAAAACAAGAGCTTCATCCTAAACAAATCGCAAGTAGATTGAAAAAACCAAATAAAATTGCTGTTCCGTATGGTTTTTGGGATGCGGGTTTCTTATTTATAACTTGGTATACACCTTGGCCTGAATGTGCCCATTTCTGTGAAATATACTGTGAAGCAATGGAAAAATATGGTTTTCCTCCCACGATGTGGGTTGCTTCAATTGAACGCGGCCGACAAGCAATTTGTATGCCTATAATATGCTTTGATAGCTCAAAGACAGAGGAATTAGAAAGAGTTCAAGAACTGAATAGAGAAACTACTGAATATGGTCTGAAGCAAGGCTGGCTTAACTATAGGCCAGATCCATATATCCATATCCAAGCTTATTATCAAGCAGGTATATATTGGAAATATTTAAGAGCTTTCAAGAAGCTCGTAGATCCAAATATGATAATGCATCCAGGAAGATTAGCTCTTCCATAAATTGAAGAGGTTGATTAAAAAAATGGCTAAAACAGGAATGGAAAGATTGGAAGAATTAAAAAAAGATATTTTTAAATGTATTCATTGTAAGGCTTGCAAATTTGCTTATTCTAATGAACCTGACAGGGAAGGAATAGGAGAATTTACAGGAAAACAAGGTACTGTACTTTATGAAGGAATGGTTGATGCTTGTCCTGCGGGTATAGAATATGGATGGGAAGCATTCTGGAATGC
>JBHLOG010000215.1:0-4540 GCA_048940765.1 Promethearchaeota archaeon
TAATAACGCCCTTTCTTTCCAAGAGTTTTAATTTTATTTTCTTTTTTTAGTCGTAAAAGATAAGTACGGGTATCTTGTTTGCTTAATTTGAGTTTTTCTGCTATTTGTCTACTTGTTAGACCTTTCGATTTAAGCAAATTGAAGATGCGTTCTTTATTACTCAATGGTATATTGGAAATTCTAGTTTCTACACCTATATTCTCAACTTCAAATTCCTTTTTTAACTTATTAATAATTATTTGTTGATTATTCACTTTTTCTTGTAATTCTTTAATTAAATTTAAAGGAATTTGAGTTTCAAAATCTTCTAAAAGTAGATCAGTTGAGCCTTTACTTTGATATAAAGGATTAAAATTAGAAGATCTCGGAACGGTGCTTCCAATAATGTCTAAATCCCCAATAGATGAGGGAGAACCAAAAAGGCTTTTTTCTCTTAGTGGGTATATTTTATGTTTAGAAAACTTATCTGCTTTACTTTTTTTAATAGCTTCTGCCTGTATTAATCCACCAAAATTTTTAAAAAAATAAATATCTTCTTCACCTTCCTCAACGGAAATGATGCGATAAGATTTTCCAATTTGATCTCGTACCCTTTGAGCTAATTTAGCCCCAATGAATCTTGATCTAACGTTACAATTTTGACCTTTCCAAAGATATACCCTTCTTGTGTCATCTGCGATAATAATATAACATTCATCTGTTTTTAATCCACTTTTAATTGGAACCTTAGTTATAATTTCAGGAGTGGTCTTATTCGCATTTATCTGAAATAATTGTGGAATCTTTATCAATCTCCATTGTGTTATATTTAGAATTTGCTATTTTTTGGTTGAAAAACGTCTATTGTATTATATCAATACCTTAATAAAATCCTATTAATTATGGTTAAAAATTATTCAATTATCTGTATATTATTTGTATATTATTATATATAAATAAATGGGGTCCAACATATAAATAATTAAACATTGGCAAAGATTTAAATATTTGTATATACATATAATATACATTTGATATACATCGATATGCGATAAACTCTTCTCAAAAATGATCAACCTAAAAACAGATTATATTAAAATACCTGATGATATTGAATTTCTTCTCAATATTTGTCGAGATTTAATGAGAAAATTCAGAGAATGCAATCCAGATAAAAGAGTCCCTATTCATAGTGAAGATCTAACCAGATTAAGAAATATTGAAAAGATATATATTAAATAAATTTCTAATGAAGTTTAACTAATTTATCTTTCACTATTTCTAGAAATTTAAAAAAATAACGAAATTATGGTCGAAGAAGATAATATAACAGATAAATTAGAAGCTGTTTTAAAAAAATTATTGTCAAATAATCGTGAGATTATACTTGCGATAATTACTTCAATGGAGGGGCTTCCAATCACTTCAATATTGCCCCGAGGCTATAATGAAACGAGACTTTCTGCTATGATTGCTACATTACTCTCTTTATCCGAAAGAACTGTCATAGATATGGAGATAGGAATATTTAAACAGATATTTGTTAAGGGATTGGACGGTTATTTGTTAATTTTTGATGCCGAGATAGCGGTATTGGCAGTTTCAACTACAGAAAAGGCGAAGTTAGGACTAGTTATCCTTGAATGTGAACGTGCATCGCATGAAATATCCAAGATTTTAAAAAGAGAGAAATAAAGAATTGTACTACTAGACTAAGTTAATTAGTTTTACAATAGTCTTCCCTGTTAAAAAAAAGAAATATTAATCACACAATTTCAAATGTGAAATATAAATAGTTGGATTTTTTTGTCAATTTATAGTAGTGTAAAAAGTAATAATATTATAGAGTTAAATAAAAAAGATAAGAATCAATTTGGTGCTGAATGTTAAGATCAAATTTATCTAAAAAAACAACTAAACTAGAAAAGGAGATAAATCAATATATCACACTACGATTGATAAATGGAAAGACCTATATTTATGTAAATGGTAGAATGTTTATTCAATGTATCCGTTTAATCTTAAACATTTCAAAAGATGAAGTACCTTTATATGAAGAGGTTGAGTCTATAGATGAGGCTGCTCAAATATATAGTAATCATATATTTCAAAATAGAATCATAAGAGGACCAATGGCAGCTCCCCTACCAGACCAAAGACATGATATTACCCCAGAACAGGAGTTTTGGGGGCACTGTTCAAACATTCAAGCTTGGGTGGAGCATGATTACGATACCCGGATTCTAATGAGTAATATTTCATTTCCATTGTTAAGAGAATTAAGTAATGCCGGAGATCCAAAGGCAAAAAAAATTTATAAAGAAGAGATTGCTTTAAGACTTGAAAGTGGATATCCTTCTGTAATCCAATATCTCCTGGCACAAAAATATATTGACGTTTTCAGTCCCGAAGAATTCAAGACTATTTTAGAGACAACCAAAATTGTTAAGATTCTTTCCTCCGATTCAAAGATGCTAACTCAATTTTTAATATGTTGTTTTACTAAGTTTCCAACTTATCTAGAAGATATTTTGGTACAAATTCTAAAGCATCCTGAAAGTAAAAATCTCTTTTTTTCAGTTTTTCAAATAAGATCTGAACAATCCAGTTTTAAACCATATCTAATATACAACAACACTAAATTTTTATCTCTCCTAAAAAATGCTTTAGAAAATATTTTCAATAGGTTTGATGAGAAAACAAGTGAAGATATTTTAGATTGTATTCACGCAATTAATAATAAACTCGAAATTCAGCCTCTTAGAATCCCAATTATGTCAAAGAGAAGGTATTTAGATGATCAAAGAAACTTAATGATAAATGACGCCCTTTTAAAGGCTTTAGGGGAGCGTAAGGAGTTACTCATGAGACTTTGGGATAGGAAATTAATTCGGATAGATCAATCGAGATGCTCTTACTGTAGAAAGGAGATTCCAAAGGGGCAGGATATTTGTCCATGGTGTGGGCATAAAAAAGATGATGATGAAGGAGGATTTTTTCCATATCCATTTATCTTTAAACCTCCTGGAGGGGGAGGTGGCTCAATGAAAGGAATAATAGCAGTATCTGTCAAGGTTTAATCCGAATTTTTAATTATTATATTAAGCTTGCTTCAAACTTCTTAGCTTTTTTATTACATTATCTTAACATTTATTTGTTTTACAAGTTAATATATTTTTCACCAATAGAAGGTGTAATGAAGTGTAAATAAAAAAAATAATTGAACGATATTATTTCCAAAAATCTAATGAGATTTCATAAAAAAACGTTGTTTAAATATTAAAAATTGTAAATTCATCCAAACCGAAATAATTAATCTTTCAATAAGCACTTTTTGCACAAAAATTAAAAGACTTTCTCTTTTTCTACATGATTTTTATATTGCCAAGAAATATATTATTATAATTAAATTTCAATTAAGGAATAAGAATGTCAAAATCAAGTCAACAGAGTATCTCTATATTTTTTTTATTTTTTGGTTTGATTGTTGTTTGTAATCCCCTGTTTGGTTTAATTAATAATGATTATAAAGTGGTTAATGACTATATATTGAGTAAAGATTCAAATCTTCAGATAGAACCGAAAATATCATCCATACAGATAAAAAATGAGACTATTAATGCTAATGAAACATGGAGTGGCAATATTCTTGTAACCAAAAGTATTACTGTCTCGAAAGGGGCGACACTTACAATTTTACCCGGAACAGTTGTTAAGTTTAAGCATTATAGGGGATATAAAGATCCAGGAGCTAGGTTGAGCCTTTTTATAATGGGGACTATAAAAGCATTAGGAGCATATGACCAGCAAATTTGGTTCACTTCTGACGCTGAACCACCTATTAATGGGGATTGGGATGGAATATATATGAATGGTACCACCAATTCTGTGTTTAATTATACTATTGTGGAATATGGGCTTGTAGGAATTGTTCAGTATTACTCGGAATCAACTATTGCTAATTCAATAGTTAGATGGGTGAATACTGAAGGTTATTATGCAGAATATTCCAAGGTGGAGTATATAAATAATACGTTATATGGAAATGGATATCATGAGATTGCTTTAGAACAGTTCAATAATGCTACTGTTAAAACGAGTATATTTAAAAATGGAAGGGTTGCTTTTCATTCAGAGAATTCTGAAGTTTATCTTAAAGGAAATTACATTGTTAATTATAGTGGTGATATTATTTCAATTGCTGCTCATACGAATGCAACTATAGAGGAGAATATTTTTGATCCATCATTGCCTTATCCTCGAATTACGGTAACTCCAAATTCAAATGCAACTCTAATAAATAATATTAATGGAACCGTGGGTCCTGTATTTGATTATCAAGATCTAAAAAATTTTACACTAGGTTATATTCCAGGTGATCCATCAGATCAATATCCTTATGTATATGATTTAATTGATGAAACAAGAAGAGTTGTAAAAAGAATCGGATTAGGATTAAGTTTTGGGTGGGCACTAGAATATGCAATGGGTTATCTTTGGCGATTTGATTTTTGGAATACATCAATAGGAAGTGCCGAAAACTTCATAAGAATGGATCCTA
>JBHLOG010000216.1:0-4538 GCA_048940765.1 Promethearchaeota archaeon
GATATAACAAGTGCGGAAAGAATCCTTGAAATTTTCGAAGAAATACGTCCAAATGCGGTATTTCATTTAGCAGCAGAGTCATTTGTACCTACATCTTTTAGAGAACCGGTTCGAGTAAGCCATAATAATATTGTAGGTACTTTAAAAATTTTTGAAGCTGCTCGAAGATTTGATGATGGTTTAGACAGTTTGCAAGTTGCATGTAGTAGTGAACAATATGGATTGGTAGATCCGATGGAAATTCCTGTAATTGAAGATTTGAAAACGAATCCCTTTCGACCGAGAAGTATTTATGGAATAACTAAAGTCGCTACAGAACATATTGCATGGTTATATCATAATTCTTATGGTGTACCTAGTATAATTACTAGGGGTTTTAATCATGAAGGTCCTAGAAGAGGAATACAATTTGTTACCAGTGTTATTCATAGACAAATCGTAGAGATTTTAACAAATAAACGAGATAAAATCATTATTGGAAATCCTAATGCAATTCGAGATTTTACTCATGTTAAAGATACTGTTAATGCTTATATCTTACTTAGTGAAAAAAAAAAATATGGAGACCCTTTTAACGTTTGTTCTGGTAAAGGCATTACAATAGCAGATTATACTAAATTAGCAAAAAATCTTTTCAACATTTCAGCAGAAGTATTTATAGATAGGAATAGAATGCGACCTAGTGAAGTTCCTTTATTAATAGGTAAAAATGATAAAATTATAAAAGAAACAGGTTGGATTCCGATAAGATCTGTTGTTGATATAATAAAAGATGGTGTAAAATATTTTCAAGAACATCCAGAACAATTAGGAATTGAAGCCCATTAAAAAACTAAATTTTCGATAACAATAAAATTAACAGTAATAAACCTAAGAAAAATTATAGATTTAGTTCTTTTCTCTGAATTTCTATTAATTCTAAAATACCTTTTTCTCCTAATTTTAAGATCTCATCTAACTTCTCTTTTGTAAAAGTTGAGCCTTCGGCTGATCCTTGAATTTCTATAATTTCAGAATCCTCATTCATTACTAGATTAAAATCAACGTCAATTTTAGAATCTTCCATATAATTCAAATCTAATAAAACATGGTTGTTTTTTAAACCAAGTGAAATTGCAGCTACAACTTTGTAATCTGGAAATTCATAAATTAGTTGTTGATTATAGAGATAATTAATAGCATCAAACACTGCTATAAAGGCTCCTGTTATTGAAGCACATCGTGTTCCACCATCAGCTTGAATGACATCGCAATCAATTTTTATAGTACGTTCACCAAGCTTCTCATAATTAAAAGCAGCTCGGATATTTCGTCCAATCATACGCTGGATTTCGGTTGATCTCCCTCTTTGAATATCTCTTTGATTTCTAACTTGCGTTGCTCTTGGTAACATCGAATATTCCGCTGTAATCCATCCAGTTCCAGAATCCACTAAAAATCGCGGAACTGATTCTATAATAGAAGCTGTTACAATAACTTTAGTGTTTCCTTGAGAGATCAAGACAGAACCCTCAGGATATTTAAGGAAATTTCTTTTTACTATTGTTTTTCTTATTTCGTCAAATCTTCTCCCATCAAATCTTATATTCTCTGACATCTTAAATTAATTCCATTTTTTTTCCAATTATAGTTGAAAATAATAATTTTAAATTAACGAAATTTATGATTTAAATTCAAATAAATATATAAATATATTTTTTGTCAAGTAAAAAAGTTTCTAAAATAAGGATTTTGGTAATATATCTTAGCATTTAAAGTATTTATGGTCTTTTAATTAATTCTTCCTACTCTTCTAGTCTCTTACAAGCTTTTATAATTTCATTCCAAATTGTTTCAATAGCTATATGGTCTAATATTACTGATTTCTTTTTCAATCCTTCAATGATTTCTTTTTCTCTTAGCGGTTGATATACATCTTTACTAAATTGTCTTTTCAGATTTCCAACTTTTTGGGCAATCTCTCCTCTTTTATTTAAGAGCTCAACGATTTTATTATCTAATTTATCGATTTTATTTCGATATACTCTTACTTTCTTCTCAAAAACATCATTTTTCGTCATTTAAAAATTACTCCATATCTAATAAGAATTGAAGTAAAAAATTTACCTTAATTTAAAAAAAATGTTGTAGATTTAATTCCAAAGCGGCAACAGGATATTCCAGTTTGAAATTTAGCAAAATATCTGGATGAATTTCGCCAATCTCACCTATTTTTTTTCCTTTCAAATAAATACACCCATTTCGTCCATCAATATAACTGGAATTTTTAACATGTTTAATCTCACAATCATTATAACACCCAAGTGAGGTCATAATGAAATCTAAAGTAGATCTAATCTCTGTAAAATCAGCATTCTCATGATATGTCACAGCTGAAAGATGGACCTCTCTTTTTGTCCCAGTCTCTTCATTGACATCTATTAAAATAATATCACCCACTTCGAAAATCCTTATTGGTTTTTCTTCAGAGCGATTATTTCGCAAGGTCTCCATTAATTTTGGTAGGATAGAAGTTCTTGTTGTATTATATTCTCTTGATACAGGATTTAAAATCTGCACATGATTTGATTCTTTAAATTCTTGTTTCATATAATCATAATGACTTTCAAAGTTAGTTAAAATAAAATTTAGAACTTCTAAATATCCCGCACCAATCATTATCATTCTTATCTTATTTAAAAAAGATTGGATTGGATGATATTCTCCAATACATCCTTCTCTAATTGTTAATGGCAACTTATTATATCCAAAACCAATTGCATATTCTTCAGTGAAATCAACTATATGCATTATATCTCCTCGATAAGCGGGGACCCAAATATCTAAATATCCCTTCTTTTTAGAAAGTTTAGCATCTAATCTAACTTTATTAAAACATTTTATTATTTCCTTCGGTGATAAATTTAGTCCAATATAATCGTTTAAATAATCGATTCCAATTTCCCATTTTTCAGAATTTAAGTTTGGAGTTACTATAGATTCTCCTCCTTCATAATTTACTTTAACACTCTCAACTTTTGCGCCCATATCTGCCAAAGTTGTTGATAAGATATTTAAAGCTAAATTTACGGCGTTAAAATCTGTTCCCGTCAAATCTAAGAAGAGATTTTTTGTCTCATCAGTTACAGTAGTTATAATCCCATTTATAACAGGTGGAAACGATAAAACCTCATTATTGTTATCAAAAATTATAGGATATATTGGTTTCCCTTCTAAAATATGAGCATATTCAATACCTTTTTCATGTAACAATAAAATCTCTTCTAAATTCATTGGATATCCATCGCCATGAAGTGGAATAAAACTTACTGAATCAGGTTTTACAGCGGTATATCTATAAGGAGGCACAATTTTATCAAGATCATGAACACCAATAGCAACCTTTTTTCTATCTCTTCCAACTGCCCAATGAAGATGTTCTTGGATATTCATTAAGGTTGCAACTTCATCTTCATCCAAATCAATATCTCTTATAACTCCACAAACTATGTAAGGTCGAACCTTATTTACACTTGGATCAACATTTAATTCAATTTTACCCGGAATAATTTCAAATAAAGGGATTCCTGACTCAATTTCGTAATAACCTTTAAGAGATCTTGCAATACCTTCTGGGCTTGAAAAATCAGGTCTATTTGGATCATATTCAACTTTAATGCTCTTCTCTGTTTCATTAATACCCTCTAAATCTAAACCAATCCATTGTAAATCATATTCTAGATCTTTGATATCCAATTTTTTTCCCACTAATCGTTCCAATCTTTGTAGTTTTAAATCAAGCGTCGGCAATTTTCTAACACCTCTGTTTAATATGATTGTTGTCTCAACCATTTAATTGGATTAATATATAAATCTCTAATATCCTCACGACCAAAATATAACATAGCTATTCTTTCAAGTCCTTGCCCCCATGCTAAAACTCTAGTTGGGTCTTTGATTCCCCACGGATATGTCACTTCTGGTCTAAAAATGCCTGATCCTCCCATTTCTAGCCACTCACCTAATTTCTCATAATATACTGAAACTTCCATGCTAGGTTCAGTATAAGGAAAAAATCCTGGTCTAGTTATGATTTTCTTAAAACCTAATTTCCTATAGAATTCAGAAAGTAATCCTATTAAATCACACAGAGTGACCCCATCATCAATAACAATACCTTCTACTTGTGTAAATTCTGCTAAATGTGAGCGATCTACTTTTTCATTTCGAAATACTCTATCAATACAAAATACCTTTACTGGTACTTTTTCATTATTTCTATAAAATTGTGCTAATCTTCTTATCGTAGTTGCTGTTGTGTGGGTTCTCAAAACTGTTTTTTTGGCTGTATTTATATTCCATTTATATCTCCACCCACGAGAACCTGAATCTCCACCACTTTCATGTGTTTCCTTTACTGCTTGAACCCTATCGCTTTCTGGTAATCTAGCAGTTTTAGGATTACTTAAATAAAAAGTATCCTGCATTTCTCGTGCTGGATGATCTTGTGGTTGAAAAAGTGCATCAAAATTAAAAAAAGCACTCTCAATTATTGGACC
>JBHLOG010000217.1:0-4503 GCA_048940765.1 Promethearchaeota archaeon
ATGAAAATAATAATGAATATTTTGCACTCCTTTCCGATTTCTACATGGATCTTATATTTCCAAAATATATCTTGGAGGTCATTAAGAAATCTTACGAACAAAAATCTAAAGCTAATAAAGTCCTCATTGAATACCTAAATATACTTGAAGAATCATATTTGAAATTAAAAAAGCAAAAAAAATAAAAAAAAAATCTTTATTTTTTTTAAGATTTAACAACTTTCTTTATTATTTTTTTTAATCCATACTCGAGCAGAGTTTTCATCAAATAACTCTCCTTAGATGGTTTTTTTATTTGAATCATTATTAAGGATTTATTTTATTTGCAATCTTCCGCTTGCTGGAGATTGATTTTGATAAATGCTTCTTCTTGGATATTTCGTTGAATTGATTTAACAGATCTATTCACTTGACGTAAATGCTTCATAGCATTATTTTTTCCTTCCTTTATATGTTCTATTAATTCTTCCAAACTAAATCCACCTGAAATTACAAGTGCAGTTTGAAATGACTGGTTAGGCTCTAATGTTATAAATTCAATCTGTAATGCCGAAAGAATTTCTCCAGGGCCTTTATGTAATGTATTTGAAAGTTTCATCTTATCTTGGTTTATTTTAAAATCTTTTGTTAAACAAGTTTCATAATTAGTGGACTTAGAAATCGGAGAAAATCCACCATATAATCCTGTTTTGTCATATTGATAAATTATATCATTTTCTTCATCATAACCAGATAAATCATTATCAAATCCTTCAAGTCCATTTATGTCAAAATCGAAAACAAAATAAATTGAAAAATCTTCTAAGATAAAATCCGATATATTTTTAATCGTAAAAAAAGTGCTTATATATGGCACTAGAGGCGGATTGAAGATGTCTTTGTAAACACGAACAAATTGCTTCTTTTCATTAGGTATTGATTTTAGTCTGTGTTCTCTTACCAATTTCTTTAGATACTCTGTAATATTAAAATCTAAAGTTATTCTACTTAAAGCAGTCCCAGTACGAGTATTAACTAAATTATATACTGGTGTTGGTTCAATGCTTTTTAGTATCACTGGAATTATTCCTATTTTTGCTCCCTTTAGTTTAAAACTGAACCAAGGACCAGTTAAATCTTGTTCACTAAGATAAATTAAATATTTTCCCTTATATGTAAGTTCCTTAATCGAAAATCCCATAATATATCCAGCAACGTTTCATGTAGCCAAAATTTCATTGAATAATACTTTTAGTACTATTTTTTATAAACCTCCTTCTATTAATTTTAATTTCCTAATACTATTTCAGATAATTTATCAATTAATTAAAAGAATTAGAATTCATAAAAAAGTTTGTAATAAGGGAATTATAGAGTTTCAATTACTCTATATGCAATATATAAAAAAGCATCATTAACATTTTCACCTGTTAATGCCGATGTAATAATAGAGTGAAATCCAAATTGTTTAGAAACATCCTTTAGTTTTTCTTCACTTATTATGATTTCATCTACTAAATCGGATTTGTTTCCAACTATCACAATTGGTATATTTCTTGGTATAGAGTTCTTGATGTCTTTAAACCATTTTTCTATACTATTTGAAATATCCTCACGAGTTCTATCTATAACAATAAAAGCAGCAGTCGCTCCATCGTAAAACTTAGCTCTATAAGGAGCCATCTGCTTGACTTGGCCACCAATATCCCATATTATAAAATTCATTTTAGTAGTCTCACTCAAATTTACTACTTTTTTGCTAATTTGCACTCCTAAAGTGCTTATATAATCTTCTTCGAATTTATTTTCTACATATCGCCTAATTAATGAGGTCTTTCCGACTTTATAATCACCACAAAGAATTAACTTATTTGTATATTCTCCTGTCATCTGTGGAAGTTGCCCGCCACGAGTTTTTGATAAAGCCTTAATAATTTCAGGGATTTTTGGTGATACATCTTCATTTCCCTCCAAAATTAATTCAATTTTCGATGCAATATGTTCGGAATATACCTTTAACTCTATATCGGTGGTTGATTGATCTGCTACAGTAGCTAATATTGAATTTGGACCCATTGAACTAAACACAAATTTATTGTCTCCTGTTGAGGTAATATTGAAAAAACTATCGGATGTGCCAAATTCTGCTTTAATTCTATCTATATATGTATCAAGCATGGCAGAAAGCGCTCCAATTAATGCATCAGATTCTTCTTCGTTTTCTTGTTTAGATTCTGAAGCGATAATAAAACCATTTCTATCACAGATAGCACAACCTTTAAGCCCTTCCACTTCATTAAAATAATTTTCTAAAATTTCTTTTAAGAGTTTAGAACTTGGAAGTTTTTCCATTAGTATTTTATTCGCAAATTTAGTCTATTAAAATCATAATATGCCCAAATAATATAAATATAGGTATTAGGATAATATTAAAGTTATATTTTGAAGATATCTGCGTGCTATAATATTTTATATTCCTTTTCTGAGTTTCCTTATTCATGATAAGTGATTCCTTAATAAAAGATAGTGAAAAAAGCATAAAATTTTATGAAGAAAATATAGCAAAAATCTTAGATCGAGCAGTGAAACTTTTTAGAAGAACAAATTTAAATGAATTAGCAGATAAATGGGACAGGATCTTAAAAACCTACGACTCTAAAAAAAGAAAGTGCTAAACATTGAGAAAAATTTAGGATTCTAAAGTTCTCATATAAAGAATAATGTGATTTCGGTGCTCCTCTGAGATCTGATATAGATCAAAAACTAGTGAATCAATTATTTTTTCTGAATATTCAATATTATTTGATTCATCTAAAAGATGTTTCACTTTTTCGATTATTTTTTTTGCTATTGCTTTTTCTTTTTCAGAGATAGGAATCTTAATTGGAAAATCTTTTATTTTTTCTATAAGAATTCTTGGAAATAATTTCTTATATGTTCCAAATGATTTACTGAAGAAATAAGAAAAAAGTTTAGAATTAATAAGTCCCAGTATATAAAAGTTATTAAATTCAAGATAAGATGATTTCTGGATCTTTAAATTATAAAAGGATTGTGATGTTAAAGATAAATTCTTATCATATGTTGCACAAATTTTGTTATTTTGGCTTAATTGACGTATTATTATCCGATCTTTGTAATTCTCTAAATTTTTATAGTTAATTCCTGGTTTTGAGATATCTATATATCTGTATGGAGTTTTCTTATAACGTTTTATAGCATATAGATACGGTTTAAATTTATTTTGGTCTACATTCTCTGGAATGTCTTTGTAAATAATTTTTTCCGTATTTTTCAAATCTAATGGTGATTTACACAAATTACATTTTAATAACCTTGCAGGAATTGGTGAGTATATTAAGCAATTTTTACAGAAAATTATTTCTCCTTTTTTTGTTAATTCGACCCCTCGATTTAATAGATATTTAATTCCATATTTACTATTCAAATGCTTTAATTTGGGAAAATTTATGTTTAAATATTCTAAAATTGATAGATCTTTCTTGTTCAAATGAATTAAGAATTTAAAGTTCAATTTTTCTAAAATTGATTGTTGAATTAATTGTTCTTGTTGATTTGGAATTTTTATTTTTATTTTATTCTTTTTCCTGTGGAATTCATTATTATTTTTCTCTAAAATTATAATAATATTCGAAACAATAGGTTCGATGAACGTTGGACCCGTATGATAAAGTTCAATAATTTTTGTTGTATTAAAGATGTATCTCCTAATAATTGATCTATTTGTTAGAGCAAGTATTGAATCAGGAACAATATACCCTAAAAAGCCTTGATTTTTTAAAATTCCTATACCTAATTCCATAAATATTTGATAATAATCATACTGACCTTCATTAGTCTTGAAATTACCCTCTTCAATAAGTTGTCTCTGATTGATTGGAATATCTCGAACAAATAAGTAAGGTGGATTTCCTATCACGTAATCATATTTTTCATTCTTATCAAGAGTTAATGCATTTCTATTTTTTATATTAAATAGTGGTAAATTATAATCGGAATCTATTTTTCTAATTATTTTCAAAATATCGAATAGAGCAAATTGAATGTTAATTTGACATAATAAACAAGCAATTGGATTAAGATCTACACCAATAATATTTTTTTTTATAATTGAAATTAATGTTTTAGCTTGTTTAATTGTTAATTTAGAAATATCTCCTTTAGTATATATATCAAGACATCTTTTTTTCAAAATTCTTACTGCTTGAACGATAAAACTTCCCACACCACAACTAATGTCAATAATCTTTTTTTCTTCTATCTTATCAAAAGTATTATAACCAATATTATTTAAAATGTAATTAACTACTGAATTAGGTGTAAAAAATTCACCTAACTTCTTTTTGTCTCTATGATTTCGAGATTTCTCATATAAACTACTAAAAATATCAAATTTTTGAGCATTTAAGCTAAAATGAGACTGATAATTATTAATATCTTTAAGATTTATTAGAAATGTAAGATTTTGAATTAATTTATTGAGAAAAACTTCATCATCCTTAT
>JBHLOG010000218.1:0-4499 GCA_048940765.1 Promethearchaeota archaeon
GAATGGAATGATGCTTGCGAATAAATTTTAGTGGCAGGAGGACCAACCTTGCAATGGTTTCGGTAATAAAAGTTGATGTCAAGAAAAAGATTATGAAGTTGGTTAAATATTAATCAATCTGCATCTATTAAAAGAATTTGTTCTTTTATAAAAAGAGAGGTTTATTCATTTATTTACTTTTAAATCAAGTATAATCAAATTATAAAGTAAATTTTTAAAAGATCTATAATTATTCGATAAATATGCCAGATGCAACCTTAATAGTAAATGAAAAAAAAATCCCTCTTAAAGATTTTATGCAAGAAATGCTTACAAATATAATTCTTGGTTATATTAAATCAACAAGAGGTATACCAGAAAATATAGAAACAATAAAAATTGAAATTTATTTATAAATTCTTTTTTTTTAATTTTTTAAATATGAATTATATCAATTCTTAAAAAAATAAAAAAAATATTTTAAAATTATAATTCTTGAATTGCCTTTTGTTTAGCTAATTTTTCTTCTTCAGTTAGTTCTACTTCTCCTCTTCTAACTAAGAACATAAATACAAGAGCAGCAATGAAGAAAAATGAACTTACTAAAAATAAAGTATAATTACCAAGTAAATCTGTTAGAGAACCAACCATAAATGGTCCTAGAATTGCAGCCAAAAAGCTAAAGAAATAATAAACTCCTGTATATGTTCCAATCTTTTTACTTGAAGGAGCCATCTGCCATACTATTACTATTGAATTGATATTTATAAAGCCCCAACCAACACCAGCAACAAATAGGATTATTGTTATTACTGTTTTCGTTTGAATTGAAAAACCTATAATCAATGCTGTAATGAAAATAATCAAACCGATTTTAATAGTTGTTCTTCTGCCTATTTTTGAGCCTAAAATACCTGCTGGAAGTGCCGCTAGAAGAAATGCGACTGCAACATACGTTAACATAAAACCTGCATCACCACGTTCCAATCCCAGTACATCCATTCCATAAACTGTAAAAAGCGCTTCTAAAGCTTGATATCCTACAAACCATGAAAATATAGCAAGTAGCATAAATAGAGTAGATTTATCCTCTTCTGATAGAATATCCTTAAAACTCTCAATTAGATTAGGTCTTTCTGCTTTATCTTTAAATTTTTCACCTTCAATTCCTTCCCGTTCTAAAAGTAATTTATAACTATAGAATTCTTTTTCTTTTATGGTAAATAAAAGTACAATCAAAGATAACACCATTATTATTGCAACTGCTAAAAAAGCTGCGAATAAACTTATGGGTACCAATACTAAATTGAAAATATATGCAATTAAAGCCCCAATTCCACCCATAAAATTTATTACTGCATTTCCTTTGCTCCTATTAACAGGTCTTACAAAATCAGGCATAAGAGCTACAGCTTGTGATCTATAGGAAGCCATACTTATATTAAAAAAGAACATCCATAGAAGTAATAGCCACAAAGGATCTTGTGATGAATTAATGGTCGATATCATTACAAAGAATATAGCAGCTAAGGGAATCCCAATAATTAGATAAGGCATTCGCCGACCAAGTCGAGTACGTGTATTATCCGATATAGTTCCCATAACGGGTTGGATTAATACACCTATGATATTATCCATTGCCATCCATACCCCTACAAGAGCATAAGAACCTAGATATTCAAAAAGAGTTATATTAACTTGTGTATTATACATTGACCAGGCTATTCCCGTTGTAAAAAAAGCTAATCCAATTAAAGTAGTTTGCTTTAAATTAAATTTTTGTGCGGATTCTGACATACTTTTTTAACAAATTTTTTGTAATTAATTGATTATTTATTAAATCTTTAAGTATTTAAAAGATCTATCTAATAGATTACTCTTTAAAAAATAATTTACTATAAAAATGTAAAATATAATTACTAATTTGATTTCAAATTTAAAAGAATAAAGTAGAACCAAGCGCAACAATATAGGAAAAAAAAATGAGATTAGAACCAGAATGTATTGGATGTCTTTTTAATCAAGTTTTAAAGGCATTAGAATTATTAAGACCCGATATTTCTCATGAAATTATAATAAAAGCTCAAAAAAAACTCATGAAATATCTTTTAAATTTTGATATAATGAGCAATGCTGCTCCAATTCTTGGAAAAGTGACATATAATATAATTGCTGAACTTCTAGGTGAGAAAGATCCTTACCATCATCTTAAAATGGAATATAACAATTTTGTTTTGAATTATTATGATAGTATTTTGAAAGTTATCAATGAAGCAAAGGATCCATTATTTGAAGCAATCTTAGCAGCTGCTCTTGGAAACACTATTGATTTTGCGAGTCAGCATGATATCGATATTATATCAGACCTTAAGAACTTTTCAATCGAAAATTTAGTTATCAACGATTATGATAAATTTAAAAAATCGCTTAATAATGCACAAAATTTATTGATAATTGGAGATAATGCTGGGGAAATAGTTTTTGATAAAATTTTAATTATTACTATTAATAAATATTACCCTGATTTGGAACTCGTTTATTCAGTAAGATCAGCACCGATTATTAATGATGCAACCATTGAAGATGCTAAATTTGTAAGTATAACAGAAATTGTAAAAGTAATTGAGTCAAATGATGCTCCTGGAATAATTTTGTCTAATTCTTCGGAAGAGTTTAAGAAATATTTCTTCAAAGAAAAAGGAGTTATTTTATCAAAAGGGCAGGGTAATTTTGAAAGTCTTTATGGTATGGAAATCCCACAGAAAGAAGTTTACTATTTATTAAAAGCTAAATGTAATTTAATGGAAAGAATATTTAAAGTCAAAATTGGAGATTTAATTTTTAAAAAAAAAGTTAGAGAATTTTGATTATAATGAATTTGTTCTTAATTTTTTTATTGCATCTGTAAAAAATCCAAAATCTCCTATCTCTGGTACTTTTTCAGATTTTTTAATTCTATTAAAGTACTCTTCAATTTGTGTAAATAAAATATTTTTAAAAGAAGTAAATTGACTAATTTCTGAACAATTATCATTTATTTCTTTACGATATAATGAATAGAACATGTCTAATGATTTTTCGGCTTCTTCTCTTATGTTATGTTTAATAAATTCCTTATCGAGTATAGCAACAAAAATTAGATTATATTTATAAACTACAATCATATCTACATCAAGTCCTTTGATGTTAATCTCTTCAATTTGCCCTAAGTTCTCTCCAAATAAACCCAATGCACCAACAAAAGAAGATAATAGTACTGGATTAATCTTTGTGTCTAAAATAAGATCTAATAAATATTCTCCAGACTCTTTACAAATAACAATACCTTTTAGCAATTTAGAACCTTCAGTAATAATAATCCCTGTTATTATTATTTTTTTTATATTCCAAGTTACTTATGTTAATTTAGTTTAATAAAATCTTTTGAAATAGGATTTTAAAATATGTATATTATCTAGAAAACAGTAATATAATTCAATTATGATTGAAATTAACTAATAATGTTAAAAAGATAAATTATTTTTCTAAAATTTCTCTTATTTTCTTAACAGTTTCCTTAAAAGCTTTAGCTGATTTGCTTTCAGGATACTTTAAGATAAATGGTAATCCTTGATCACCTTGCTGACTTACTTCAATTTCAAATGGTATTCTACCGAGTAGTGATACACTGAAATCTTTACTTGCCTTTTCAGCACCGCCAGGGGGGTATAAATCAATATATTCTCCACAATGCGGACAATTAAAACCAGACATATTTTCAATTATACCTAAAATTTTTCTATCCATAACCATAGCCATCTTTATTGTCTTTCGGGCATCCATTAAAGCTACTTCTTGTGGAGTGGTTACAACTATTACATTTTCATCTGGAATAAGTTGTAATATATCTAATGTTTCATCTGATGTGCCGGGTGGTAAATCACAAATTAAATAATCAAGTTCACCCCATTCAGCATCTCCTAAAAATTGTCTTACGGCACTCATCTTCATTGGTCCTCTCCAGATTACGGGTTCATCTGGTGAAAGAGTCAGAAATGCCATACTCATTACTTTAAGTTTTAAGGGTCCATCAATAGGATAAAACTTTTTAGCTTCAGAATCTACTCTTGGTTTTAGCTCTGGGCTAATTCCAAGCATTTTTATAACATTTGGACCGGTAATATCCACATCAAGAATCCCCACTCTCAATCCTACACTGACTAAACTCATAGCAAGATTAATCGCTACAGTAGTTTTTCCAACTCCACCTTTCCCTGAAATTATAACGATTTTATATTTAATTTTATCCATATTTTTTCTAAGGTTCTTTTCCCTCTCATCTATCATCATTTCTTTTAAATCTATATCTGGAAGCTCTTGTTCTGGCATATTTTTTAATCACATTAATTTAATTTATTAATTCTTTAATTGCTATATGTTTAATTTAAGAAAAAAATAAATTATTTTAACTCTTTTGCTAATAATTTATGAACTTTTTCTAATTTGCAGTTATAATTTTAATTTTCATTATAGGTATTTTA
>JBHLOG010000219.1:0-4484 GCA_048940765.1 Promethearchaeota archaeon
GATATTTCTCAAAATGTAGGAAAGACTGAAGCAACCATTAGAAGAAGAGTTAAAAAATTGAAGGATGAAGGAATTATTAAAAAATTTACTATTGAATATACCATCGATAATAAGCCACGTACTAGAGCTACGGTAAAAATTGAACCAGATTTTAAAGAGATTAAAAGGATTTTAAAAGAATTATTGGAAATAGAGGAAATTACAGATGTTTGGAGACTTTCAGGAGATTGTGGTTTATTTTTAAAAGTAGAAATTCCATCCCTTGAATTATTCAATCCATTAATTGAAGAGAAGATTTCTCAGATAAAAGGCATAAAGATCGTGGAAACTTGTTTTATTACAGATGTAATAAAATAATTTCTTTTCTAAAAGAGTTCTTGAAAATCTCATAACAATTAGTTGATAAGAAAATACAGGATTTTCTCCATTTAGATTATTTCTCTAAAAGTTTATTGATTAAATTAATTCTTTTCTTTGTCTTTTTTAAATCATTTTGAAGTTTTTTTGAGCGTTTCATAAATTCCTCATCATTTAGTTTGCCTGTTGAATGTTTCTTATCTAGAAATTCCATTAAATCTTGAACAGAAGTGAGCTTTGTTTCTAGATTTTCCTTTTCACTTTTGAGTTCTTTTTTAGATTTATCTTTTGTTTTTAGTTTTGGTGGTGGCTTTAAAGATGTTTCTGCATCGTCTTCTTCCTCTTTTTTTTTCATAATTTTTGGTTTAGGTGGTAAAGCCGTTAACGGAGATTCATCTTGAAGATCTATACCTTTAAGACCGATATCACTTACTTCTTCAATAACTTGAGAGGACGCTGAGGGACTTTGTTCCTTTGCTTGTTCAATTTCAGAGGGATAGGATTTTTGAGCTTTTATTGTATCTTTTAGTTCAATTATCTCATCTTGCGATACTATTGTTTTTTCAACTAAATTATCAATTGTAGTTTTTATCGTATTAAGTTGATTTTGAAAGATCTTTAATAATTCTACTAATTCGCTTTTTTTAGAAATCTTCATCGAAAAATCGATATCTATTGTTCTTTTCTCAGATGGAAGTGAAGTTTCAGATAATATCTGCTCTTCCGCTATCTCAGTTATTGTTTCGGATATTTTAGGGAGAGGCGTAGGTAAATCAATAGTAGATCTTAATTCCATTCTATAATCAGATAAAAGCCATTTAAAAATATTTAATGCTAATTGCGGATGATCATTACATTGAAAACCTCCTCCAACTTTATCTCTAAACATTTCATAACTACCAATGCAACAAACTCTTCCATTTCCCGGTTCCGATACACAGATAAGAGGACAAGAAAAAGGCTCCGATGTTTCATTTGAATCAGCTATTGAAAACGCCCCACTTCCAATAATAGAGAGAGAACATCCTGATCTATAACATAATGAACCGATTTCACTTGTAATTGGATGAGGTATATTAAATGTAGAGATTAGAGGTATATTTTCTAATCCGAGGTTAGTTTTTTCATCTAGAACTTGATCATTTTCAAAAACAATCCCAAATTGTTCTGAAATTTCAGATAAATTACTTCCACGACCTTTATCACCACCAGCATGGGATAATAAAAGTAAGCCTCCTCCTGAATTCTTAACCCAATTTACGATGGCGTTTATTTCTTGTGTTGAGATTCTTGCAAAATCGGGGCATACAAAAACAAGAATATCATATGATGTTAAGGATTCTTCTCTAATTGGTAATTCTAAGAAATTATAACAAATAAAATCATTAGAATTTAAACTATCTCTGAGTTCTGTAAGATTCTCATCAATTTTACCTCTTGGTTTATGAGAAATATCAAAAGCGATATGATACGGCATTAAATTTCACTATTAATATTATTTAATTTTTAAGTTAGTCAATTTCTTGTTATTATTAAGTAGTATTTTAATATTTCTATCATTAATATTTAACTATAATATAGAGAAGTTATACTTCAATTTTTACACACCTTGTTAAACAAGCAATGATTTAATTATTTAATATACACTCTTATCTCCGATTATTAAATTATCTTTACTGATATTCTCCACTCGTACATTACTGCCGATAATCGAGTTTTGTGATATTATATTATTAAGATAAACCTCCTTTTCAACAACACAGTTTTCTAAAATACAATTTTCAATATAGGATTTATCTCCTATTGAAACATATGGACCAATTACTGAATTTATTATTTTTGTATTTTTTCCAACAAATATTGGATTTTTTAAGTATGATTTTTCAACTCTTATATTCAAATTCTTAAAATCTTTATCTCTAATAGGATTTTGTGCCAACAAATATCTATTTCCGTTTAAAAGTTCGGATGGACGCCCAAAATCAAGAATTCCTTGTTTCAATTTAACAGCAGCGATTTTATAACCTTGATCCACCAGATCCTGTAAACTTTCTGTCATATATACTTCTTTAGATTTTTCTGTTCTCTTATCTAAATATTTTTTCAAATTTTCAAAAAGAGCTAAGGTTGCTGTATGAGAAAATGAATATGGACCCGCGATAGCTAAATCTGAAATAAATTTCTTCGGTTTCTCCACTAATCTAGTAATTAACTTATTTTTATCTAAAACTACAACGCCATATGACCTTGCGTTCTCTTTGGGTACTTTCATAACGGTGATTATTCCATCTACATCAGATTCCCAATATTTATACATTAAATATGAAAATTCATCAATTGGAATCATATCTCCTAAAAAAATAAGAGATCCTTCCCTTTTATCTTCTTCTGGACTTATTAATTTGATTTCTTCAAATCTGGTATGTGCTAAATAAATTGCTTCTCCTAAACCCCAAAAGTAGGGGATACCTTCTTTATAACCCCTTGGAATTTGTTCAATAAATTTTAGTTTAAATTTATCATTATAATTGGATTTTACGTATTCCATTATTTGCCTTTTCTTATGCCCTACTATTAATATTAGTTCTGTATCTGAATCAAATGTATTACTGAGTTTAATAAGAATATGGTCTAAGACCGTTTTACCAGCTACCGTTAAGAATGCTTTTGGTTTACTAAAAGTAAATGGGCGTAATCTCGTTCCTATCCCTGCAATCGGACCAATTATTTTCATAATACTTAAAAAAATTAAATAAATCTATAATTGCATAATATAGATTAATGCTAATAAAATTTAGACTTGTCGGAATCAAAAATTCTCTGTAAATACCCAAATAATAAATCAAGGCCTTGTTCTTCCTTGATTGTACAAGGAATCAATTCTGCAGTTGAACCCATTTGAACAAATACTTCAGATAAATTCATTGATAATTCTCTAATTAAGCCACTCTCTCTCTCACTAGTCTGTTCTTCTAATGCCTTAAAATCTTGACTCCAATTTACAATCATATCAATCTGATCTTCATCAAGTAGATCTACTTTAGATAAAATGTTAATTTGGGGTATCTTTCTAAAGCGAAATTGCACAGAAGCAGCTAAGAGTAATGTAGATATAAATCCATTTGGTCTTAATACGAAATTTGAATCAAAAAGAAAACTTACTGCTCTTTGAATTGTACCAAATCCTAAAGCACTAGCAATAAGTGGTCCTGTTTCACGGAATGCGAACAGTTCCAATTGTCCAGCAGTATCTACCAATATCCAATCTGGATTAAATTGATCGATTTCATCCTTTAAATCGTCTAAATAGTTTACCATTAAATCTGAAGCTAAAATCATTGCACCATTTGGGCCTAATCCGTATTCCTCCATAACTTCTTCGAGAACAATATGATCTCGAATATCTATATCAGGTGCATATGCTAAGATCCTTACTCCAGGATCAAGGTTTAAAGTAATCACTGTTACTTCAGGATCACGATTTATAATATAACTTTTTAATTCACCAGTAAGTGTTGATTTTCCACTTCCTGCTGTTCCTATAAAATAATTTAAGAAAATTTTTTTTACCTCTATTGAATTAACAAGCCATAATAATAATTTAATACTGTAAAAAAATAAAAGATTTATTAGTAATTTTTCAAGTTGAATTTAGCCAAAAATAATTAGAATGCTATTTAATTGGAAGAATAAAATAGAATTAAAGATCTATTCCGGCTTTTTCAAATTCTCCAATGAAATTTTCTTCTTTTTTTTATTCTCTAATCGCTTTATTTGATTACTTATAGCTTTATGTTCTCTTTCCTTTAGTACTTCTTCAGAGAGTGTAATAGCATTAAACTCTTCCTCAGACATCGGTTTTAAAATATCATGTATATTAAATTCATCATTTTTTTCAATGGAATTTTGAAAGAGTGATTTCATTTCTTTAATTACTAAAATTTTTGCAGGGGTAGATCCTTCTTGAATTAGATTAGATCTTGAAGGGGGTCTTCTTCTTATTTCAATAGCTGAGTCTTGACTCCTTTTAATTGCAGGAATAGGGGGAATATAATGTGTATTATTAAAACTTACATTTTTCAGTATAACTGCCAAATTTTTTAATTGCTCTTCAATGTTTTTTAAAG
>JBHLOG010000063.1:0-19214 GCA_048940765.1 Promethearchaeota archaeon
AATAATATTGCTCACAACTTTTATAATATGAAAGAATATGATAAAGCAATAAAATATGCAAAAGAAGCCTTTAAGGTTAAAAATAACCGATACTTGGCAATTGTGTTAGGGACCTTAATTGAAATTAATGTTAGTAAGGGAGATACTAAAGAGGCAAAGGTTTATCTAGATCGATTGCGTGAACACTTAGAAAAATTTGATTTTAAACTGCAATTTTATCATCAATCAAAGGCTTTGATATTAAAATCAAGTCTACGAGCAAGAGATCGTATTAAAGCGGAAGATATATTTAAAGAAATAGCTTTGGACAATACAGTACTTAGTGAATCTCGGATTGAAGCGATTATAAACTTATGTGATTTATACCTAACTGAACTTCGGATAACTAATGATCCTGACATAATAAACGAGATACACCCATATATTCAAGAGTTGTTAAGTATTGCTGAAAAGCAACATTTATATTTATATTTAGCCGAAACTTACATTTTGCAAGCAAAACTTTCATTATTAACTTTAGACTTAAAGAAAGCTAAGCGATTTTTAACTCAGGCTGAAAGAATAGCAGAATCATACGGTATGAAACGATTGGCAATGAAAATCTCATATGAACATGATAAAATACTCAGACAAACTAAAATGTGGGAGAATTTAAAAACTTCAGAAGTTTCTCTATCTGAACGTTTTGAGTTTTCTGGTTTGAACGAGCAAATGGAAAATATGGTAAAAAGACGAATGATTCAAGTCCCAGAGATCTCAGAAGAAGAACCTATGCTTCTATTAATTGTATCAGAGGGTGGGATACCTTTATTCTCGCACACATTCACACAAGAAAAATATTTTGAATCCCATCTATTTAGTGGTTTTTTAACCACCATTGATACTTTTATTAGGGAAATGTTTTCTGAAGGACTCGACCGAGCAATCTTCGGCGAATATGCTCTTCTTATGAAATCCATTCCACCTTTTTTTATTTCCTATATTTTTAAAGGCAATTCTTATCATGCTCTTCAAAAAATAAACCATTTTATTGATCACATCCAAAAGGAAGATATAATTTGGCAAAAATTACTTAAATCTTTTCAGATAAACCAGATTGTTCATTTAGAAGATATCCCTTCTTTAGAACCTCTCATAAAAGAAATTTTTATCACGAAAAGTATAGAATTTAGTGAATTTTAATTTCGACTTTTCCTTTAATGAACTTTTGTTGAAAAATTTAAAATTGATATTTCAAATTTAGAACGAATCCATTATAAATAGGATGTTCCATGGAATTATCGGAAGCCCAATTATAAATGCAAATATATCTCACACTTAAACTGATCATCATAAAGATGATAAATTTAAAATTAAAAAAAAGAGTTGGTCAAAATTAACAGAACTAAAATAATCCCAAAAATAATACTAGGCTTCGTAGTTTTGATAACAATATTCGGCTTAACGACCTCAGCTAATGCAGGTATACCTCCATTCATGTGGAATTACATGCCTGATAATGTTATTAGTTGGGGCATAGATCTAGAGGTTCCACAAAACGAACCCAGTTTATATTTATGTGCGACTGCATGTACCGACTGGGAAATTGAAACAGGATTCTACCCTAAACCTCCATTTAACCATAAAGTCTATATTGATGGAGAAAAAATAGTTTTACGCAGGTGTGTGTTTTATGACGAGGAGGGGTATGTATTTGGGATCCCAGAAACTAAATGGTATGTTTTCTATCAAATTTTTGAAGCAGGTTATTTTACTTTAGGTGAGCATAACGTGATACATGAAGTGTATGTTCAAAAACCCTATGCGGGAAGTGAAACTTATGGATGGAGAATCTTTGTAAATTATGAGGGACCTGAAGAACTATACGGAGAAGTAGAAGAACCATTGATTATATCTTACACTTTAACTTTCGTTTAAAATGTATCCTAAATAATTTTAAGAGTGAAGAGGGGAAATTTTAATTTTAAATCAGGGAATAGAAATGGAGGAGTTGGGTTATATAGAACACTTCCAGATGAAGCCACTACTAAACCAATAATCCTCCATTCTATACTTCTTTTTTTTTTTTATAAAACTTAATATCTAATATAAAAAAAATATCTAATTTTCAAAAAGAAATTTCAAATCTTTAGCCTTTTTCATTATATTTAAAACACAATTTAGCTTATATTAGCAAAGATATCCGAAAAAGTTTCGATTCAAAATTTTCTTTAAACAGATGACTCAATCTGAAATTAAAGAATTGATTCAAGCAAAACAGCTTAAAGATGAAGGGAAAATTAAGGATGCCTTCCAAATTGTTTTAGAATTAGAAAGAAATGACGATCTTAGTCCTCAAGAACTACTCTCATGCAAACTTCTTAAGGCTCAACTATTACGAGCGTTAGGAAACTACTTAGACGCAATTGAAATTGCTAAGGAAATCTTTCATGAATTTCAGAAACAAGGAGATTTACTTTCATCTTTTGATGCTTTAATCATTCAAGCATATGCTTACATGATCATGGTAAATATAAGCAAGAGTGAGGTTATAACTAAACAAGCAGAAGATTTATTTAAAACAATTAAAGAAGCAATTTCAATAGATCTAAGAGAAAGAGAATCTTTCTTGGTAAGAATAAAAGCTAGTATTCTTTTTTTTAAGGGAAAACTTCAGCCTTCTCTAGAATTAAATATGAAAGCTTATGAACTTGCAAGAGACACAGGAAATAAAGCATTGATATGTGCGAGTCTTAATAATATTGCTGATAAATATCATCATATGAAAGAATATGATCAAGCAATAATGTATGGCAAAGAAGCTATTAAGGTTAATTATGAACCTTCAATGTTATATGCTTTAGCAACTTTGATTGAGACTTATATCAGTAAGGGAGATATTAAGGAGGCGAAAGTTTATCTTGAAGAATTGCGTTATCATTGCAAGAAACTTGATACTAAACGATATAGAACTCTTTATTATGATTCAAAGGCTAAGATATTAAAATCAAGTCTACGAGCAAGAGACCGTGTTAAATCAGAAGATATATTTAAAGAATTGGCTTTAGACGATACTATACTTAGTGATTCACGTATTACGGCGATTATAAACTTATGTGATTTATACCTAACTGAACTTCGGATAACTAATGATCCTGAAATAATAAACGAGATGCACCCATATATTCAAAAGTTGTTAAATATTGCTGAAAATCAGCATCTATATTTATATTTAGCCGAAACTTATTTTTTGCAAGCCAAGCTTTCATTATTGACTTTAGAAATAAAAAGAGCAAAAGGATTTTTGACTCAAGCACAAAAAATAGCAGAATCATATGGTATGAAACGATTAGCAATGAAAATTTCATACGAACATGATGAGTTACTCAGACAAACCAAAATGTGGGAGACATTGAATATTTCAGATGTATCCTTATCTGAACGTTTGAAACTTGCTGGTTTGAGCGAACAAATGGAGAATATGGTAAGAAAAGGAATGATTAAAGTCCCTCAGATCTCAGAAGAAGAGCCAATCTCAATTTTTATAATATCAGAAGGAGGCACGCTTTTATTCTCCCACTCCTTTATCGATCAAAAGTCTTTTGAATCGCACCTTTTTAGTGGCTTTTTGACAACCATTGATTATTTTATTAGGGAAATGTTTTCAGAAGGATTAGACCGTGCAATTTTTGGGGAACATACTCTTCTTCTCAAGTTTATTCCACCTTTTTTCATTTCTTATATCTTTAAAGGTGATTCTTATTATGCTCTTCAAAAACTAAATTATTTTATTGATCACATTCAAATGGAAGATACTTGGCAAAATTTACTTAAATTCTTTAGAGTAAACCAATCTATTCATTTAACAGATATCCCCTCACTAGAATCTTTAATAACTGAGACATTTATCACAAAAAGCATAGTATTTAGTGAAATATAGCTTAAGAATTAATGAAAATTTATTAATTCTAAAATTCTTTAACTAAAATTTTATATTACACAATATCTAATTTTACTTAAAAGTGTAGTAACATTACAGAAGTGCTTAATAAATTAATGACTAATTCTCAGGAATTTGAATTTAAGATTTCTATTATAGGTGATGGAGGAGTAGGTAAGACATCTTTAATTAAAAAATTCACTAAAGGTACTTTTGAAAAGGATTATATTAAAACTATTGGTGCACAATTTTCAAGATATGAAAAAGAAATTAAGGGGGATTTGATTAATTTAATATTTTGGGATATAGCTGGTCAAGATGATTTTAATTTCTTACATCCACTATTTTATAGAGAAAGCAAGGGTTGCATAATTGTTTATAGTCTTGAAGATAATGATTTCGGAGAAGAAAGTTTTAAACATATAGAAAATTGGCATAATGAGTTAAAGAAGTATTGCAGCGATATTCCTGTTGTTCTATTTGCCAATAAGGTTGATTTAATCGAGGAAGACAATTTAGATAAGACAAAAATTCAAGAGATTGTAAAAGAACGAAATTTTTTCAGATATTATTTAACATCAGCAAAAACGGGTGAAGGAGTTCATGAAGCTTTCAACGTAATCATTGAGAATTTGTATAATAAATATAAGACTATTTCCTCCGAGTTATAAGAATAATAAATTCACCAACAGCAAGGATCAAAATATTCTTTATATTTGTTAAGCCAAGGACAAAGATCATATTTAGAATAATCTTCTGTAATTTCTTCGCTTGGTTGAATATCTTTTAGAGTAACTGAGCAAAACCCATTTTCATCTTCTGTTGCTCCAGAATTCGCATTAAATGAATGATTTACAAATCTTGCATTATCTAAACAAAAAATTAGCGAATCCGTATCCCTTTCATAGTAGGAATATGTAAGTAAATAATGCATAAAATCTTTCATTTGTTTTGTTTTTTGAGATGAATCAAGAATTAAGAATTGATATTTCGATACAATTATTATATCTTGTGGGCGGGCATGCCACCACACTGTACCTTTTGGGATTAATACCTTGGCAAATAACCCTACTCCGTGAATATCACTCGTTTTTACTTTAGTATATGTTTCAATTGGATTTCGTTTTGCGAAATTATAAGGAATTTTACTTTTATTCATTATTTGTATTGATAATAAAGAATATATTTGTATTTAAGATATATGTTAAAAATTATAATAAAAAGCAATCACGAAATTTTAAAATCATTATTGAATCTAGTAAATTTTAAATAAAGACAATTTTAAATTAAATATTTTTTTTCCTATTTTAATAATTTGATTATTAGCGTTTTTTTTAATTTTTATTAAACATAAATTTATAGAAAAATTGATAATGAAATGGCATCAGGGAATCGTTTTAATATAAAGACATTAGTATTTGATTTAGGTGGTGTAATTTTTACTAAAGGATCATTTTTAGCAGTAGAAAAAATTAAAGAAATATATGATATAAAAAATGATTCACTCTTACATGAAATTTTTAGCGATATACCAAATTCAGAAGGATCTTTAATAAGAAGAGGTTTAATAACCATAGATGAGTTTGAGGAGAAATTATTTTCAAGGTTGAATATTCAGAATAAGGATAAATCCCATATTAGATTTATTTGGTTTGGATCTTATTGTTTACATTATGGGATGGAAGAATTAGTAAAAAAATTGAGGAAATATTATAGGTTAATAATTTTTAGTGGAAATATAAAAGAAAGAATAGAATACTTAGCTAAGAAATGTGATATCTTCAAATATTTTGATGATGCTGTTTATAGTTATGATTATCACTCAAATAAAAATGATATTGAGCTTTATAAGGAATTGATAAAACTTCTTGATTGTAAACCTTCAAAAGCAATTTTAATTGATGATGAAAAACAAAAAATTAAAATAGCCAGGTCTATGGGAATGAATGGTATTCATTTCTATTATACTGAAAAATTAATTAAAGATTTTCAAAAATATAATATATCTGTATAAATAAGATATTTTAGTAGTTGCTTAAAAATCAACCCGTATTTGCTCAATCTCAGCTAAGAATAGATTTGCTATTTTAATCCATTTGGATTTTATCTCTTGATCACCTGTTAATTCTTCTGTAGACTTTATTCCACTTTGAAAATATTCAATAGCTTGATCATAATTTTCAAGTTCCTTATAACAGATCCCTAATTTAATATAAGTTTGATATATATACCAATCATTACTACTTAATTCAATTGATTTTTGAAATTTATCAATAGCATTTTCATAATCAGTAAAGTACATAAGAATTTCACCATATGTATCATGATAAGTTGCATTATTTGGCTCATTTTCTATGAGATTTTGAATTGTTTCTATTGATTTTTCTTTATGATTAAGATATTGTAACCATAGAGCATTATAATTAAGAAGATCATTGTCCTTAGGATATTTTTCAATTAACGCCTCGATAATTTCTAATCCTGATTCAGGATTTTTCATTTCTTTAAGTACATAAGCTTTTTTTATTTTAATATTCTTTTCTTCTTTAGGAAACTCTTTGAGCATTTTATCTAAAATCGATAAAACTTTCTTGTATTCACCTATATCTGTTAAAATTTTACATTTTGAATAGTATAAATCGGGCTCTTTTGGATTCAATTTAATAGCTTTATCAATCTCTCTTAGCGCATTGTTCATTTCTTCTGTTTCAGTAGGATAATTAACTTCGATTAGTTCAAAAAGTTTTGTTTGAACCTCTTGCCAAATCAATCCTTCTAGTTTATCGTACTTGTCTAATAACTTTCTCTCTTTCTCAATTTTGTAAGCTAGATAATTAATGTAATCTGGTAGAAATTTCTTAAGTGATTCTCTTAATCCATTATCGAAAAGAGGACCACAAATTTCATCTAAAATAGCTATTACTGTACTTTCCATTGTTAATGGTGATATTTCCCCAGGAGTTTCTTCATACAAATTGTTCAAATATGAAAATCTAGTAATGTGATCCTCAACAATTGCATTAAGCATTCTTTCTAATTTTTCATTCACTTGAAAATAAAATGCCATTTCATTATCTAAATCTAATTTAAAAAATTTTATTGGAAATATGTTTTCTTCCACGATTCGAAGGATAACAAACTTAAGTTTAACTAACTTGATGTCATACTCTTTAGAAAATTCCTCTGGAGATATGTATCGAGGAAATCGATCTGGATGATTTATAGAAAGATAAAGTAAAACTTTTTCATAATCCTCTTCATTATCTAAAGTAGATTTAAATTTTTCATATGGTAACTTTAATATATTATTTAAAAAACGGAACTTTATATCATTATCTTTTATATTATATTGTTTAAAGAAATTAATCGTTCTTTTAGTTATTTCTTTAATCCGTTTACCTTCTTCCTCTAAGACTGATTGTCTGTCTAAATCATATAATCTTAGCATATTTGAATATTCTGTTTTCCCTAATCTAGTAATTCTATATTCCTTTTCGTCTTTTTTTACAAACTCTTTATCCATTAATGAATTCAAATTTTTTGATAAAGAAGATTGGTTAATTGATAGAGGAGGTTCAAGAAAATCAGCCCACTTACAATAATTGTTATTATAAACCATCCAAAGTATCCAATGATCATAATTCCTTCTCATGAGTATCGCCTTGGGAGGAAAACTTAATTTTCGCTTTTTTTGACTTGCTTCAGAAAGTTCATAATACCTATCCTTACCTCTGGTAGTAATTTTATACTGATTGAACGTACTTTTTTTAATATATCCTCTTTCTTTAAGTCTATTTAGGTAGATTGATAATGTTGAATGTTTAACTTTTTCTTTCAGATTTGCCCATGTGCACATCTCATTATTATTCAAAATCCATAATATGATAAATTCATAATTAGGTTTTCCAAAAACAGGCTTTATTATTTCTTCAGGAGGATAATTACATGTGGAAACCAAAGTTCTAATTCCTTATTTAACTTTCTTAAAAATATATTATATAAAAATCTATTTATACTTTATGGTCTATGAAAAATCCAAAACTCCATTTAAATCTCATCAACCTAAACTATTTATGAATTTTTAATATGTTAAATAATAAGAAAAAATCATAAAGAAGTAAAAAAAGGATTATTGTTTCAAGTTTAGCTTATTATACGAGAATGATTTTAGAAGGAATTTTTTTGAAGTTATTGATTTGATTTTATCAATTTATTTTTTAGTATCAAATTAAAACAAACTTTTATATTTTTAAAATCTAATCATACATTAACTATTATTCTCCAATATCATTTCCACTAAGCAGTTAAATGAAAAATACAGGTTCAAAATATACTTTTAAAGTTACCGTTATAGGAGATGGACGGGTTGGTAAAACATCTCTAATTAAAAAATTCACACTAGGTTCCTTTCAGAAAGAGTATATTAAAACAATAGGAGCTCAATTTTCAATTTTTGATAAGGAAATTGATGGTGATAAGATCAGATTAATGTTTTGGGATATCGCTGGTCAAGATGATTTTAACTTTGCTCGACCTTCTTTTTTTAGAAATAGTAAAGCTGCTATAATAGTTTATAGCCTTGAAGAAAATAATCTTGGAAAAGAGAGTTTCAATCATATCTCAAATTGGTATGAAGATGTCAAACAATTCTGTGGAGAGATTCCTATTGTTTTATTTGCTAATAAGGTTGATTTAGTTGATGAACACAATTTAGATAGTTCTTATATTCAAAAAGTAATTAATGAAAGAGATTTTCTTGGATATTATATAACCTCAGCAAAGACAGGGCAGGGAGTTATTGAAGCTTTTAATTCAATAATTGAAAAATTATACAATAAATTTAAGGCACTATCTAAAGAATTATAAAATTCTACCGATATCTTTTTTAATGAAAAGCAAGTTCTTTCAATATTTTCTTCTATATAAAATTGTATTAGAATAGGTCTAGTTTTTTCAGTCCAAATTATATCTAAGAATCCAAATAAAGTTCTATCTCCAAAACTATATATAAAATTTTGATAATAATAATATTTGAGAAAGGAAAAAAAGTGGTAGAAGAGGAAGAAAGGAAAGGGATGGAGGGCGAGCTGGGAGAGAAAAGTGGCGAACCGACGGAGAGCTCGATCATTTCCGGAAATTCTGGCAATTCGAGCTCTCTTTATTTTGTATATCATCAAATTTAATCTACTTTTTCTAGTTTTTTATTTTATTAATTGTATTATTTTTTATTAATTTAAGCGGAGAAAATAAAATAAATTATTTTTTTAGCTCATAATTCTCTTATTTTTTATTTTCCAATATTTATCCAAAAGTCCATTTAAAGTTCAGTATAAAAAACCAAAAATAGAAAGTTAATCTAACTTAATTTAAAGAGCAAGAAAAAAAATTTTGAATAGAAGAGGTGATGAAATCTGACTGAAAGTGAGAAAATTGTTGTACCGGATTTCAAGGAATTTTTTTATGTATTTTATAAAGAAGAAGGTAGGGGAACGATAAAACAACTAAGTCCACAAGTTCCGTTTGAAAGAAAGATGATTATAAGTAAGCAAATTTCTTCTGCTAAGAAAGAAGTAGATTTAATAGAACAGAAAAGAGCATTGAAAAGATGGAAACAATCAATTAGTCATTATTATCTACACCCTGAAAAATATAAATTTGGATTAAGAAATTTAAAATAACAAAAAAAAGTGATTGAAAAATGGTACAAGTGTTAGAAATGGAAAGAAAACTTAAAAATGGTATTATATTGGAAGAAATTATAATTTTAGAAGAACTCCCAATAGAAGAAGCGGAACAACTTGAGGAACCTAAAAAAATTAAACGGGAGAGAAAACCTAAAAAAGCACTATTAAAATTATTTGAAAAAGTTAAATATAATGCTAAATATCTACAAGAGACTAAATCAATAGAAGATGTAAAGAATAAGATATATTTTAGAAATCACGCAGTCTATTAGAATTGAGTTTACTAAAATTATAAACTATTTTTTTTATTTTGATAAGAATTTTTTAAAATATGAGTAATTTTCTACATTAAAATGTAGTATATTTTTAAATATTGTAAAAATATTTTACTATCATGTAACAAAATATGTAAAGTTACATTTCAATATATTTAAATGCGAAATTCAATAATTTTGAGGTGATAATAATACCAAATATGAGAATTGATTTGAATCAAACTATAAGAAATCGTCTTATAGAAAGGCATGGCCGTAGGATTGGCCGTATAATTTCTGAATGTATTCAGGAGTGCATAGCCGCAGGAAAAACTGGTAATGATTTAAAAGTTTGCATTGAACAATGTCTTTCCGAAAAGCTTAGAGAATCAGAACTTAAAGCAATAGATTTGGATGGGATATTTATTATACTTGCACATTGGGTTACAGCAGGTTGAAGATGAGACTAAATTTAGTATTATTAATATTTTTTCCATTTTTTTTAATATTGTCATTTTAGAATATACCTCTATTGAATTCATACCTAACCTTATGATCATAAATATTTGAAATTTTGATTTTAAAGAATTGAATAAATATGGATAAGAATTCGTTAGAATTAATGATGGTATTTCCCTCTGGCGGGGATTTATTTTTTACAAATTTTACTTATCATTTGGGTTCAGCGTATATTATTGCTTATTTAAGAGAGCATGGTTTTAATGCTGAGCAATTTATCTCAAATGATTCCTGTAATGTTAATGAATGTGTAGACAAAATTCTGAAATATAATCCTAAAATAGTAGGATTCTCAGTTTATGAAACAAATTTTATGCAATCTGTATTAATAAGTAACTGTTTAAAGAAGTATAATTCTGAAATTCTTATCATCTTTGGAGGTCCTACTCCGAGTGTGCAGTCTAAAGAAATTTTAGAAAGTATCACTAGTGTCGATTTATGTGTTAGAGGTGAAGCAGAAGAAATTCTTCTTGAATTACTATTTGCTTTCTCTAAGACTGACTTTAATTTGACTCATACAGACCTTTTTGATATTAAAGGCATCACCTTTAGGTTTAAAAATGAAATTATTATAAATCCAGATAGTAATATTCTACTTTCTAATAAAGCTATTAAGAATTATATTGATAAATATCCATCTCCATATCTTTCGAAGGTCATTCCTATATCCAAAGCATTTCCTACGGGAATAATCACTGCTAGAGGATGCAACCAGAACTGCATTTACTGTAATTGCGCAGTGATAAGTAAAAGAAACATTTTCTTTCACTCAATAAAGAGAGTGATTGAAGAATTAACATATATTAATGAATATAAAAACTTTTTACGTCCAGTTCCTATTAATGATGACACTTTTACAATAATACCAACACGAGCAAAAAGAATTTGTGAAGCGATAATTAAAAATGATCTAAAGATACCACTAATTTGCACCACTCGTTGTGATACAGTTACGGAAGAATTATTAGATTTAATGAAAGAAGCGGGTTTTATTTCGATAGGATTTTCATTAGAAAGTGCAGTTCCAAGAGTTTTAAAAACAATAGGCAAGGTTAGTCCTCCAGAAATCGAAAATGCAAAAAAATTTGAAAAAGAAATTGCGTTTATTGAAAAATTAAAAACTATGACATCTTATGCAAAAAAGATTGGAATAGGAAAAGTATTTGTAAGTATTATGGTTGGATTACCCGGTGAATCCATTCAAGATGCCCAAAAAACAATAAAGTTTATCAACGATTTAGATATTGATTTTTACACTCATAATTTTTTCCATATTTTTAATGGTACGCCTATTTATCAAAATTATATGAGATATGGTTATAAAATTAATCCTTTAGGTCAAAAGAATAGAATTCATCTTAAAAATGATTTTCCCTTTGATATATATAAAGTAAAAATGCATCCTAAATGTGCTAGAATAGAAAATAATCAGATACTTGACTATAATACTCTTAAAATTTTATCGTTATGCCCTACGCGATCAAAAAAGAAACCTTATTTTAACAATCTAATAATCAATTCTGATATTATTAAACCTTCAGTTGTAAAATGGATACAAAAAAATCTCATATTAAATGGAGCAATCATTCAAATATATTCTGATAAAAAGAAATTTTTAGAATTACATGAGAAAAATAAAGAAACTCTTTATAATGAGTATTCACCAACCTTATATTATGAATCTTACTATTTGGAAAACTTTAATTATAGTTCTATTTTAAGATCTGGAAGAACTGCCTTATTTGGTCAAGAGATTGGCTTACCTATAAAACTAAAGAATACAAATTTAGTTTTAGAAGAATATAAAGAGGATTGTGATGATGCTCATTATTCAATTGGAATAGATTATGCTCCAATAGACACGGAAGCATTATATAGTTTTCTAGTTGAAATTTCAAATAGTAAAGATATATTTAACTATCTTTTTAATAGTAAACCATTACCTCAGTTTCAGCAATTATGTCGATGGACCAATTATCAAGGAAATTGTGAGACATTAGAAACCGCTATTATAGGAAATGATAATTCAATAAGAATTTGTTGGTATTCAGATCCTATTGGACAAATTGGAACATCCTTTCAAGGTATAGTTCAAAATTTAGACCAATTAAAAAAAGAAATTATAGAGATAAGAAATTGTATCTCTTGTATAGAAAATGGAAATTGCCTTAAATGTTTATTTCCATATCCCTTATCAACTGAAGAGTATTGTACTTTTAAAAAAGACGGTAAAACAAACGAACCTGCTGAATTTATTAACAAATTTAATGTAGTAAAAGAATTTTTATTCAAACCAATAGAACCTTTTAAGTTCTAAATTATTCATTAAATCCAAAATCTAATTAAACTGAAAAGAAAGCTTTTAGAAAGTCTTTTAAGCAAAATTTTCTTCTTTCTTTTATTGAAATTCCTGCTGAATAGTTCTTAAATTCTATATTTTGATTCATAAATGGAGATAATATCGTTTGCCCAATTTAACATCTAAAGAATTATTGGATGTAGAACAGCTAATACAGCAAGCTAAATTCAAAAAAGCGCTTGAACTAATTAAAATTCTTGAGAAAAGAAAAATTGATAACTCTAAGGATCAATTATTTTTATATGTTTTAAAAGGGAAGATATTTTGCTATAAAGAACAATATAAACAAGCAATCGAAGTTGGTGAGACTGCTTATCAGTTGAGTCAAAAACTAGGTTCTATATCTAAATCTATTGATTCTCTTCTTATTATAGCACATACTGCATATTTAGGGAATATAGAACAAGCTTATAAACATATTAAAGAAGCTAGCCAACTTATTAAACAAATTTCGGAAGATATAGCTTCAGATTTACCAAAATTACAATCAGAAATTTTAATCGTAAAAATCATTGTTTATCATTTTAGAAAAGCTCATACTAAAGCATTAAAATTAGCAAAGCAATGGTTGTCATTACGAGAAAACCTAACCGAAAAACTTGAGCTTTCACGTATTTATCACATATTAGTAGATATTTACCTTTTAAAAAACAATCCTGATACAGCTTTAAGTTACGCTCTGAAGAGCTTAGATATACAAAAAGAATTAAGAAATCCGATAGGTATTGCAACAAGTCTAAGTTTCATAGGATTAAGTTATTTTAGAAAAGGTGATTTCAATAAAGCTTTAAAGTATGGTAGACAGAGTTTAATAATTAAACAAATCAGTATTTTTACCAAACTTGCAACATTACATCTTTTAGGAGCTATTTATAAAGAAAAAGGTAATATAGACAGAACATTAAGATATTATAGGCGTGCGGCAAAACTTGCAGAAGAAGAGGGATATATAGAAGATTTCATAGAAAATATCATGGGAATTGGTGCCACTTATAGGATGAAAGGAGATTTTGATCAAGCTACAAAGTACTTGCAACAAAGCCTGAGACTTTCTGAAAGACTTAATAATCTTTATGGAATAAGTTCTTCACTTTTTTATTTAACTCTTATAAACTTAGACAAAAATTCTCTTGAAAAAGCGCACTTATATATGGAAAAACTAGAGCAATTCACAAAACAAAATGAAAGTGATGTATTTGAACAACTAAATATGACAGCAAAAGCTCTGGTGTTGAAAAGAAGTGGCCGAATAAGGAGTAGGACTGAAGCTGAAAATCTGTTAATAGGAGTCGCAAAAGATGAATATGCAATCCCTCATACACACCTTCTAGCAATAGTCAATCTCTGTGATCTATATTTAGAGGAATTATATATAACCAATAACCTTGAAATTTTAGACGATTTAAATCCTTTGGTTTTTCGAATATTGCAAATAGCGGAAAAACAAAATTCTTATTTATGGTTGACTGAGACTAAATTATTACAAGCTAAAATGGCACTAATCCAAATGAACATCGAAGAAGCAGAGCTTTTATTAACACAAGCTCAACAAATAGCAGAAATGCATGGTCTTGATTTATTAGCTATAAAAATCTCTAATGAATATGATACTTTATTAGCGCAATTAAATACTTGGGATAATCTTAAAAGAAAGAATGCTCCAATGTCAGAACGGATAAGACTTGCCTCCTTTGATGGTGTTATCAATCGTATGCAAGGAAAAAGCTCTGTAGGTCTCCCAAAATTAACTCATGAAATACCAGTATTACTTTTAATTATTACAGAAGGTGGTGCTCCCTTATTTTCTAACCAATTTATAGAAGAATGGTCATTTGAGGACGACTTAATAAGTGGATTTTTAACTGCCTTTAATACTTTTAGCGAAGAACTTTTTGCAAAAAGACTTGATAGAGCTAAATTTGGAGAATATACTATACTTATGCAATCTGTTAACTGTTTCTCAATATGTTATTTATTCAAGGGTCAAACTTATCTTGCAAAACAAAAGTTGTTACAATTTATCAAACATATACAAAAATCAAATACAATTTGGGAAACTATGAATAATTTTTATAAGACTAATAGAGTAATTGAATTAAAAGATCAACCTTTGCTTGAAACTTTAATTAAAAAAATATTTATTACTAAAGTTCCTAAATTAAAGGCCTAAGTAAGTAAAATACCTCGAAAATAGATATAAATTCTAGAATTTATTTAGCTAAGCGTTTAATTTATAATCTATTTTCAATTACTTATATTGTATTAATTCTAAATTTGACATTTAAATCAAGAGTTGATTAAAATTCGCACATTCGAACAATATGTTGAAGATTTAAAGAAAATGAAACCAAACATCTATATCGGTGAGGAAAGAGTTGGTAGAGACGATCCTCGTCTTCGAGGGGGTATGAATATTATTAAAGAGACGTTTGATTGCGCTCAGGATCCAGAATATGAAGATTTATGTGTAACAACATCCCATTTAACTGGGAAAAAAATAAGCCGGTTTTGTCATATACACCAGAGTGAAGAAGATCTTTTAAAAAAGCAGAAAATGACTCGTTTATTGTGTCATAGAGTTGGAGGATGTATTCAAAGATGCATGGGTATTGATGCCATGAATGCTCTATCAATCATTACTTATGAGATGGATCAAGCTCTTGGGACAGATCATTATAAGAGATTTCTCAAATATTTGGAGTACTTTCAAGATAAGGATGTAGTAGCAAGTTGTGCTCAGACAGATGCGAAAGGAGATCGTTTAAAAAGGCCACATCAACAGGAAGATCTAGATCAATATCTTCGAGTTATCGAAACAAGAGATGATGGAATTGTTGTTAGGGGATGTAAAATAAATATTACTAATACACCCTATGCGGATGAATTTATTGTTGTTCCCTGTAGATATATGGGTCCTGAAGATAAAGATTATGCAGTTGCATTTGCTTTACCTGGAGATTGGGAGGGTGTAAAATTGCTAACAAGACCAGCCTATCATAGACCAAGTGAATACGCAGATGCTCCAGGCTTACATGTAGGAGATGCGGAAACTTTCATAATCTTTGATGACGTATTTGTCCCAAATGAACGTGTTTTTCTAAATGGTAATGGTGATCCTCGACAAACTTCATATGCAGGATTTCTGGCACTTATGTTTGCTCATTATCATCGTCATACATATACAGGCTGTAAACCCGCCATGTCAGAAGTTCTAGCTTCTGCTGCTGCTCTAGTTGCAGAATATAATGGTATTGAAAAAGCTTCACATGTCCAAGACAAATTATCACATATTATAGGTATAGCTGAACTTGTTTTTGCAGCCGGAGAATCAAGTGCAAAACATTCAGAAAAAAGTCCTTCTGGTACACAAATTCCAGATGAGATTTTAACTAATGCAGGAAGAAGACTCGCAGGTGAAAATATCTATGAAGAATTCAAAATATTAGCAGATCTTTCTGGTGGTTTAATTGCTACTTTACCCTATGAGGGCTCTTTCTTTTCAAAAGAAGTAGGAGACCTTGCAATGAAATATTTGAAACGAAATCCTAGAGTTAAGCCAGAAAATATTTATCGCTGTTTTAAAGGTATTGAAGGTTTAGTTGTTTCCGATTTAGCAGGTTTAACTCAAGTTGCAGGCGTTCATGGAGGTGGATCTCCCCAAATGGAAACCATTACAATGATGATGCGCTATGATGTTGAAAGACTTAAAGATATTTCGAAATATATTTTTGGAATCAAATCAAAATTGAAAAGATATGAAAGACCAACCGTTACTCCCCGAAAGCAACTTGAAAAGTTTAGAAAAGCTATGCAAAGAAAGGCACAAAACTAATAAATATTTTTTTAACTTTTTTCATACTTTTTTTATGTATTTTTAATTTGAAATTAAAATTTCGAGTTTTAACTTTAAATTTTTATGTTATTCAATTTCAATAACGAGTATAGAATTCTTCTTGTATACCGATTTGTCTTACATGACTAATAGAACAAATAATTGTGTTTCTGTAAGAGAAGTAATCTTGAGGTCTTTTTCTTCTGTCAAGAATCGATTTATTGAAATTCCTTTTTCAAAGATTTCGATAAATTTATCATGAAATATTTGATAAATGTTTTTATTACGAGAGACATAAGTTCCAATTAAAATGTTTGTAGGGTCGAAACTTGGTTGCATTAATTCGTTGTCAGTTAAGCTGAAATTACTAAAAGCCTCATCGGTGACATGAATGACAATCTTCTTAAAATTAATATTATATTGTTTTAAATGATTGGTAAGAAGTTCAAATTCTTTGCTTAATAACAAATCTTTTATAACTTCAGAATTAAAAATAACCTGCACCTCTACATTTATAAGATTTTCTTTGATTCTATTCATTCCTGAGCTCATTGCTGTTTTAATATCCTCAGAAAGATTTTTAAAACGATCTTCATGAATCATTGAAACCAGAGGATTATCATATCTAATCCCAATTGCAATTTTACATTCACTAGTGGCTAAGAAATGATGATAAGACTCATCAAAATTCTTAATATTATAATTAATAAATTCAACAGGTTCTTGAACAATTTGTTCATCTAATTTATATTTTCGGGTAAAATCTTCAATAGCAGTTTCACATTTATCAATTTTCTCTTGGAAATCACTTTTAAGATCTTCAATTCGTTTATTGATTATATTTTGCCACAATGTCATAATTGGTGTGTTTACCAAGATTTTCATAGGTCTATCATAAATTTGTACAAGCCCTAAATCATTCAATACTGAACATATTTTATATCCTCTTTTTAAAGAGAGATTAAATTGATTACAAACTTCTTTTAAATTATCTATCTTCTTGTAAATTAGGAGATAATGGTATATCCTCTCTATACCTTTCTCTATTATTCCAATTGAATCAAATAATTGACTAAGAGATAAGAATTCGGTATCTTCCATCACATCACCTATTACCTGTTTTTTCTAACGTAAGTTCTGTTAAGACCTTAAAAGCCTCATCGACATTGATATCTTCTTTAGCAGAAATTTCTACGAAACTAGCCATATTGTTCTTTTCAGCTATTTGTATACCATAATCTCTTGGAATTTGGCGTTGGGTTTTTTCAAGATCTATTTTTGCACCAACAAGCATTATTGGTATTGGTCCACCTTTCTGTTTAACAATATTAATCCATTCACCAATATTATTTAAAGTAGAGGGTCTAGTGATATCATAAAGCAAAAAGGCGGCATTTGCACCCAAACAATATGTTGGTAAAAGGAATCTAAACCTTTCCTCACCTCCAACATCCCATAATTGTAATTTTATTCGTTTGTTGCTTAATTCGATCGTTTTAACGTGAAAATCTACTCCAATAGTTAAGCGCTCACTAGGATTGAAAATGTTATAGCAATAGCGCTTTGTGAAAGATGTTTTCCCAACTGATGCATCACCAAGTAATAATATTTTAAACGTGTAATCATAACTTTTTGACATTATCTTTAAACCTACAGGTAATTAGATAAATATATCAATTTAAATATTTATATTATTATATACCTCTTCTGTTATTATTTTAATGAATTCTAACTTTTTAAATATAGTTTGAAATTTTATTGTATTGGTTTTTGACACTAACATTTTAAAATTGCTCTTTATATGAAGATTCCTATTTTTCTTACCCAAAAAATGATTTTCGAAAAGATTAAACTTAAAACAATACAAATTATTTTTTATTAAGAGCATAATATCTATAGCAATTCGAAGAAATCAAATGAAATAAGAAGAAATTATTTGAATTTAATTCCTTTTCTCAAAACTTTTTTAATTAAATTTATTAATAATTTATCTACTTTAAAAAAAAGAAATATTTTTTAAATTTTTTTGAATAATTCTTTCATTTTGTTTCTAATTACTAGATTTGATTCTTGCTCAATATAAGTTTTTATTTCTTTACTAACCAAGGGATTCCTTATCAATTGTGAATGTGTATCTAAAAAACGTATTACAGCCCAACGAACAGAATCATCTGGATCGTTTAACAAGCATAAAATATATTTAATATATTTTAAATCTCCACTTTGTTCAAGTTTAAGTATAGTTCTGGCTCTAGTAACGAAATCAGGATGAAATAATTGTGGAACTAAAACATGCTTTAGGGTCTTATCTCCTGCAAGATCCAGTATAAAATTAAAAATATCAACTTTAAAATTATGAATTTCATCCCTTTCTCTTATATACTTCTCCAATATGGGTCTTACCTTTTTTCCTAGTTTTAAAAGACTTTCAAATGAAATAAAGAAACTTTCTGATAAATATGGGGTTTCAAGTTTTAAATTATTAACCAGTCTTTGGATGATTGTGTCGTCAACTTTTGAAATTTCTATAATATCACAATTTATTTTTTCTTCCTTCTCCAAAAATTTATTATCCCCTAAATAACTCACTGAATCAACTTTGGTAAATTTTAATTTAATTATAAAAAAAAATGTGCTTAGTTTTTTA
>JBHLOG010000064.1:0-19113 GCA_048940765.1 Promethearchaeota archaeon
AGGTCTATTGAGATAATTGTTAAAATAATAATTAAAATGAAAAAAATCAAGTCAATTCTTTTTAGTTTCAATGTTAATCTCCAAGAGTCTTAGGGTGTTGAAACTGAAACATAAACTATACCTATTATAATACTAAGAAGAATGACAGCAATAATCATTAATCCTACGGTCATTCTCTTCTTTTTCTTTTTTCTTATCGAAGTTTTAATTTGTCGAGAGCGATTACGTCTAATATGAGACATTATGTTCTGCTTTAATAAAAATTTATTTTGATATTAATTATCTTTCCTATCAATTTTTTGTAAAAGTTCAGTTAGTACCACATTATTATAGGAGAATAACATTCTCGGAATATAATTTTCAGCTAAATAAGGACCATCATCAACTTCTTCCTTTAATGGAAATAGTTTCTTCTCTTTTATTACTGAATCTAAATAAGTTCTATCATACTCTTTATAACCAAATACCTTATTTTTTACAATTACTATTTTTCTTTCATATCCTTCAGGTATACCTACTTTTTCTAAAAGTAGAAGGATCTTTTCTCTTGATAAAGATTCGATCAATTCAAGATCTTCCTTAGTTCCTTCATAGGATGGACCTGTTTGGGTTTCTACGTATTCAGGTTCTTTCTCTAAACCAGCTGCTACTTTAAAGCCTGATGTTTCATTACCCTCATCAACTGCTGTTATTTTAAATCCAATTCCATACCTATCTCTAATAGATGGTGCCAATTTTGCAGCGATGAATTTCATTCGGGTGGTGGTATTACTACCATGCCAAATCCATACTCTATATCGAGAAGGGTCAACAAAAAGTAGCACAAAATCTGGATCCAATAACTCAGACAATTGAATATCTTTATCAATTTCTAATTCTTGAAATTCACTTAATTCATCATTATACTGAAAAATAATAACTTTTTCTTTATCAAACTCAGGTAATTTTTCGTCTGACATAATATTGAGTAACTAGTTTTTAATATATTTCTATATAATTTTACTAATATATTATTGTTTTTACTTTAAAAATGAATGTTACCATTTTCAAGATATTAATTTAAGAATTCTAATAATATTTCAATAAATTTTTCACGTTCTTCTACAAAAGGAACATGAGCACTATTTTCAAACAAAATTAATTTAGCTTTTGGAATTAAATTAGCTAATATTTTGCCATTTTCATGTAGAACTAACCTATCTCTTAATCCATGCATAATACATGTAAGTTTTTTTATGAATTTCAATTTTTCGCATACATCATAATTAGAAATGGCTTTCAGTTGGAGACTATAGTTTTTTGCAGATATTTGAGTCTTAGTCATATTTTTTATAGCTAGTTGAATAAGTTTTGGATGAGTTTTTAAGAACTCAGGAGTATAAAAAATAGAAAGTGAATCTTTGGCTATTTGTTCTGGAAATAGATTATCCTTTGGTTTTTGTAATATATCTCTTACATCAGATGGAGCGGGAATTAATTTAGATTCCCCGCAACTAGAAGAACAGAGTATCAATTTGTTAACTCTTTCTGGGTAATTTATTGTTAAACCAGATGCAATCAATCCACCCATAGAATGACCAAAAATATGTGCTTGTTTGATATCTAAAGCATCCATTAATTCTTTTGCATCATGAATAAGATCAATCATATCAAAATCTTTATTAGAACTATCTGAACCTCCAGTGCCTCTATTATCATAAACAATAACTTTAAATTTTTCGGATATTTTTTGGAGAAGTGAACGACCCCACCATCCAACATCAGCCTGAATACCTAAAATCATAATTAAGGGATATCCATTCCCATGGATTTCATAGTATAAATTGATATCATTAACTTTAATTTTTGGCATAAAATCTATTCACTTTCAATAAATAATATTTTTGAAATATTGCGGGAAGGGAGATTTGAACTCCCGAACTCCTACGAGAATGGGTTCTGAGCCCATCGCCTTTGACCAAACTTGGCAATTCCCGCAAAGTTTTTGTAATTAGAACTAATTACTTATCTATTTAACTAACAATTATTTAAAATTCCTAAAAATTTTAACGATTTTTATCGAATACTATTATATTGACAGAACCATGCAAGAATTAATAAATAAACTTTATGCCCTTCAAGAGAGTGAGATTAAATCTCTTATTGATACTCGTTTAAATGAGTTTCGTGAGATGAGGAATCACAATATTAAGATAATTTTTAAGGAGCTCTGTTTTTGTATTATGACCGCTAATTGTAGTGCATTAAAGTGCATTGAAATTCATGAATTCATTGGAGATGCCTTTCTCACATATTCTGAAAAACAACTAGCAGATAAATTCAAAGAGCTTGGTTATAGATTCCCTAATATTAGATCTAAATTCATAATTGAAGCAAGAAATAATATTGATCAACTCAAGCAAGTTATTAAATCTGGAAATGATGGAAATAGCTTAAGAGAATGGGTAGTAAAGAACATAAAAGGGATTGGATATAAAGAAGCGAGTCACTTTTTAAGAAATATTGGTTTTAATGACTATGCAATTATTGATTTTCATATAATTGATGTTCTAGAATCGTATAATATAATACAAAGACCAAAAACTTTAACAAAAAGAAAGTATCTTGAAATTGAAGAGGTATTAAAGGATTTAGGAAAGAATCTTGAATTAAATTTAGCAGAACTCGATTTATACTTATGGTTTTTAGAGACAGGAAAAATTCTTAAATAATTGTATAGTTTAAAATTTTTATTAAGAAAAAATTAAAAAAAATGGTTTGAAATGGATCCTACTTGCCATAAATGTGATAGTATTAATTATTGTATTCTTGGGAAACCAAATAAGAGCCTAAAAAATTGTCCTATGATAATAAGCTCTGAAATTGAAAGAGAAGCTGCTGATCTTTATAAAACTGATGATTTCATCAAAAAAACTACGAGTATTGCATCTATAGTAGAGGCATCAGGATATATCATTTGGCCTCGCTTAAAAGATACCATTGAATTTGCTAAAAGAATGGATTTTAAAAAATTAGGATTAGCATTTTGTATAGGGCTACGTAAAGAGGCTATGAAAACGGCAGAAATCTTATATAAGTATGGTTTTGAGGTATGTTCCGTATGCTGTAAAACTGGGGCTATTAAAAAAACTGATGTTGATGTGCCGGAAGAATATACTACAACTTCTAAGACAGGGTATCCAATCGGCTTTGTTTCATGCAATCCTGTTGCTCAAGCACTTTTATTGAACAAGGCAGAAACAGAAATGAATATTATAATAGGATTATGCGTGGGACATGATATAACGTTTACTCAGCTTTCAAATGCTCCAGTGACTACTCTAATCGCAAAAGATCGATCAAATCCCCATAATCCTGCTGCGATATTATATTCCCATTATGGAGATTCCTTCTATTCTCAAGATCTTAAAAAACAGCTGTAATTAACAAAATAAAAAATTGAATTTGAGTATAGGAATATCTTATACTTTAATTTTAATTTTAGTAAATTAAGTAAATTTAAATATTAAAGTATGAAAATCCTCAAATCCTCAAATAAATCTCTAATAAAATATGTTTTATATGTTAACTGATACCAGTTTTATATTTTCTAATTGATTTTCTTTGTCATAAAGTATTTTAATTTCTTTCTCAGATAAGGTGATTTCTGCAGCCTTAGCATTTGCCTCCATATGTTCAAGTTTAAATGCTTTAGGTATAGTTATAACATTCTGATGATTAATTAACCAAGCTATAGCTATCTGTTGAATAGTAGCATTATGTGATTTTGCTATAATTTCCAATTTCTCTTTTAGTTCTCCCTTTAAATTATTAAAACCATTATGGCCTAATGGACTGTAAGCAGTCATGGTAATTACTTGATTTTGATAAAAAGGTAATGATTCATGAATATGCTTTTGTCGAGTTACATTTGCTGGTAATTGATTATTAACTAATTCTAGATTTTTAAGATAATTTTGAGCTTCTTTATACTGTTCAACTGAAAAATTACTAACACCAACATATCTCACTTTTCCTTCATTTACGAGATCTTCTAAGACTCTCATTTGAGTTCTGATCGAGGTAAAAGGAGAAGGCCAATGTATAAGGTATAAATCAATTTCTTTTATTCCCAATCTTTTTAAACTTTTATTAGCTGCATTTTTCATAGCTTTATATCTTAAATGCATTGGAAACAGTTTTGTTGTCACAAATAAATCATTTCTATCATATTCAGAAATAACCTGTCCAACAATTTTTTCCGAAGTTCCAGCGCCATATAATTCCGCTGTATCTATATGTGTAATCCCCAACTCTATTCCTTTTCGTATCGAAGCCCTCCAATCTTCATAATATTTCTTATTTCTCAATTTTTTAATTCCCCAAGTACCTTGACCTAGAATTGGTATTTTTTCTCCTGTCTTTCCTAATTCAATTTTTTTCACTTTAAATCACCTTCTATATTACCAATAGAAAATGTTTAAACCATTTAATTGTATTTTTTAATAATTATTAAAAATCTGTTATTTCAACTAACAATTATTAAATTATTATTTAGATTCTTCTTTATCTTAGATTGAATATATTTAAATATTAAATTATGAAATTCAATATTAATAATTAGAATTTGAAGAAGTGAAGTATGCCAAGATATCCAAATAAGGTCATGGAATTTATTAAACGTTTACCCGAAGGACATTCTGGTTTAAAAAAATTAATAAAGAAAAATTATCAGAAAATTGATTTAGAAAAATTGAATGATTTAGAATTTACAGAGGAAGAGACACAAATACTGAATTTTTATCTACAAATTATTGAACAGATCCTTGAATCAAATCAAGATGCTTTAGAATTACTACAAAATTTAAGTGTGCTTAATGATGAGTTAGAAACTAATATTGATAGAAAATATATTGAAAGTAGTTATAAAATACCAAATCTAGAGAATTCATTCAATGAATTACTTAGTATCGGAATACTAAAAAAGAAAATGGGCAAAAAAGAGCTATATAAGTTCTCTGATCAGCTTATTAAAGATACTTTTGAGTTAATTTCTGATGAAAAATGCCATGAAAATGCTATAAAATATTATGAAAAAAAGAAGAAAAAATATAGAGAAAATCTTAATGAAGATATTGAACTTCTTTATCATAGGGCTAAATTAAAACCAACAAAGGATTTGGTTGATCAATTTCTCTTGATAATTAATAGAATAGATGAATTTGATTATAGAGCTATAAGATTAATTGATATCGCAGAACTTTTAATGATGCTTGAAGACAGATATAAAGCACCAATCCTAATAGCCCTTGGAAACATTTTTTCCGTTATAGGAAGAGCAGAAGATGCAGAAAAAATCTATCTAAATGCTTTAGATATTTATAGAAAGTTAGCAAAACAATACTATAAAATATATTTACCCTATATCGCAACAATTCAAAAAAGTCTCGGAACGTTGTATACCGATTCTAAGAGATTTGAAGAGGCAGAAAAATTATATACTAATGCTTTGAGTTCATATAAAGAGATCGAAAAGCAATATTATAATGTCTATTCACCCGAACCTGATATAATAGTTGATATTGATTTAGAAAAATCATACTTGGATGGTTTGAAAACATATAGTGAGATTTTGAAAAAGTACTATGATATTTATTTACCACCTGAACCCCTAATTAAAACTGATCTAGGAAATGTATGTATTGATTTAGAGTTATTAGAAGATATTCAAGATGGAACTATTGATTCTTTAGACAATTATAAAAAATTAGCTAAAATGTGTTTCGATATGTATCTAGTAGATATTGCAAAAACTCAGAGTAATCTTGGAATAATCTATACCGAATTAGGGAATTTTGAAGAAGCAGAACGGATGCACCTTGAAGCATTAAAAATTAAAAAAAATGTTGCAAAAAAATTTCCTGATCAGGTGTTACCAGAAGTGGTTCTTACTTTATTAGATCTTGGAGATTTATATGCCAGTTTTAACAAATTTGAAGACGCAGAACCCCGGTTTAGAGAAGCATTAAAGATTTCCAAACAATTAGCAGAACAAAATCCTGAAGTCTATTTATATAATGTAGCAATTATTCAAAATTCACTAGGAACTATATATACTAGATTAAAGAAATTTGAACAAGCAGAAGAATTATATCTTGATGCTTTAAAACTTTTTAAAAAATTTGCAAAAGAACATCCTAAAACTTACATTTACAACGTTATAGAGGTTCAGAACAATCTTAGCAATTTATACCTTCTTTTAAAGAATCTTGAAAAAGCGGAGATTCTTCTTAATAAATCAATCAAAAAAGATCCCATAAACAGTGACACCATATTTTTTATGGCTTGTCTTGAATCATTAAGAAATAATCAGACAAAAACCTTGGAGTTATTAACTAAAGCTATAGAACTTGATGAAAAATATATTGAATGGGCAAAATCAGATGAAAGATTTGATAATATTAGAAACTTAAAAGAATTTAAAGACTTAATTAATCAATGAAGTTTCATAAAAAAATAAAAAAAATATTTTAGTTGTTTTCTTGTGAATTAATTTTTTTCTTGGTTTTTTTTTACTATACTATTTTTAATATATATAGTAAATACGATGATAATTCCTATTAAAGTTCCAGTGAATAATGTGGTAATTTCAAAACCTGGAATTTGATCTCGTTCAATAGTAACTAAAATTGATGTTTCTTGGCTGTAATTTGCTTTATCAATGGCAATAGCAGTGATGTTATGAAGCCCAAAACTGTAATCTGCAGTATCTAGACTATAGACAACTTCAGGATAGGGATAACATGGTGGCATTGGTTCTTCTTTAACTAAAGCACCGTCAAAATAAAGTTGAATTTTATCAAGAGCTTGATCATCATCTCCTTCAGCTGTAATATTAACAATTCCCTTCAAGCCCGCATTTTCCTTTGGATTTGTTATAGATATTGATGGAGGAGTTGTATCTGGGGGTCTGGTCCCGTCTTGATTTAAAGTAACATAAGTTGATTCAATATCAGCTACAGAACCATCTTCACTATTTGCGTGGAATGTGATTTTATAATCACCTAAATCCCTTCCTATATCAATATTTCCCGTATAATTTCCATCGCCATCTGTATCGTTTAAATACTGTGGTAGTATCCCATCAGGTATCATTCTTATACCATCATCATCTGGTTGTGGAGGAGGAGGGGGTACCCAGTCTGGGGGAATTACTCTCACGTATACTTTTTCAATTTTAGAAGAGTTTTTCACAACTGCCCAAATAGGAGTAATAGGAGTTTGAACGCTTGCAAAAGCTTTCAGTGGTAACCACTGTATAAGGGTTTCTGGACAATTAGATCCATCCCCTATCCAATAATTTAATGCGTCAGATCCATCTCCACCATTTGGTAAGGTGCCCCATGCATCTACTTGGTGACCTGTATCATCATGATTATCATCAATCATCGGATATTGTGTATCTCCAACTCCTACAGCTTTTACATATGCTACAGCATCTTCAAAACATTCTCCGATAGTCTTACATGCAACTATAGATGAAAAAAATTCTTCAGAGAAATAAGCCCAATAAGTGCTTGGCCATGCACTACCTCCGCTGCTTGTTGAAGTTATTACAATGCGATTATGTTTACTAATAGGATCTATAAATGAGCCAGCATGACAAGCCTCATAAATTATAATCATACGATTACAACCAGAACTAGCCTCTAACTCGTCTAACCAATCATTTAAATCGCTATCAGCTAAGTTTGGACCTGGTATAGCCATTCCATTAGTACTTCCATGGTCGAATAGATACAATCCGAGAGCCTGTCCTGGTCCAACTCTGGTATCCGCCCATTCAGTAATAGCCCACTCAATATTTTCAAGAGTAGCAACATCTTCTTGTAAAGAAGAATAATAAGTTGTTTGAGTCACCCAATCTGGTCCTAAATATTTTATATTACTTGTAGAAACATCTCGACTGGCTAATATGAAATAAGCACTATCACTACCTCGTTTGATTTGCTCAACACATGCATGATCTGACTCTCTATCGCCTGCTATTATAATCCATGCACCTATAGTTAGACGCGCTGCTGCTGATTTGGGTTTAATTTCTGTAGATTGAAGAGATTCATTATTATCTGTACCTATAATTTGTGCATTGGGGAGGATAACGGCAAAAGTTGTTAATACTATCAAAAATAGAATTTTTAATTTATAATTTTTCATAATTAAAGAAATAATTTAGTTTATTGGATGTATGATTACAGATTACAGTGAGATATATAAATCTATGGTAAGGTTTCTATTTTAGACATAATTTTTAGCTATAAAAAAAGAATTTTTACCAAAAAATTATGATTCTTTATTATTTAAGATATTTTTACTTTTTTTCATATTACTTTATATTCTTTATATCATGATTATTTGATGTTATAAATATCTTAATCTAAGAAAATAGAGTTGTGAAAGAATGTCCAAAGAAATAAAAGAAAGAATAAATTGGAGTATAAAAGGTGTGTTCTACGAGGCATGTGCATCGGAAGGACAATGCTCCTTTTATTTTGGAAGAGATAGAGAAACTCCATGTAAGACATTTCAATTGTTTCATTACGAAGAAGGGAAAATGGGCGACGTGGATATCAGTGGAGTAATGTTAATACATATAATTGATTTGTATTCTAATAAAGCGGCAGATCTCCTAACTAAAGGTGGAGAGGGAGGATTGTATATCAGTAATAAAACTACTGAAGAACAAAGAAGATACTTAGAACCATTTTTTGTTAATAAAATCCCAGGTGGACTAATGCTACAAAAGATTTTAGGAATCAGATATGTTGATATTAGTTTAAATCAAGAAGGAAATACTTTTCATATCTCAATGCCTTATGGAGAACTGAAATTATCTTATACGCCAGGACTCGATGGAAAAAATCCTCAAAAGATCGTAAACTCTCCGTATGAAGTATTCCTTTCAGATTTGAAAATCTGTAATACTCATTACTGGAAATTTAATGACTTTGGAAGAGATTGGGAGTTTAAAAATAGAAGTGGATTAATAGCAAGTTTTAATGGTAAAGGAAAAGCACGTAATTTCTAAATACTTTATATCTTTTTTCAGTTCTAAATTTAACTTAGGATGATAATTCTACATATAGAATCATATTTGAAAAGTTAGAAATTGTAATAATCTAAATTTTACATCAAATCTAATTTATTTTGACAATAAGGACAGTGAAGTGGTAATTCTTCATTACAAGTTTCCAATTCTTCACTACTGAGAATATTTTTCCAACAGATAAGTTTATCTCCTTTTTGAATCATGTCCCTGCCATGATGTTGTGGAATAATATCCTTAGTCTGGCAATTTTCACATATAATTAGTTTAGCTGTACTTTCCAGTTCTTCTGTTGAAATTTCTTTATAGAGAAATTTGTATCTAAAAATTGTTAGACTATTAAGTAGAACTAATAAGGAAACTCCCATATCCCCAATTCCGACAGCTAACCAGAGTGTCATTAACCCAATAACTGTTAGAATTGCAAAAGAGACTTTTACAGTAATAGAAGTCCAAATATTCTGTTTGATTTTTTTATTAGTTTTTTTAGCAATATCCACATATGTTAAGATTTTTTTCAGATCTTCGCCGATGATGATTATATCAGCAGTTTCTAAGGTAATGTCTGTTGCAGAAGCTCCTATTGCGATTCCTAAATCTGCTAAGGCTAAAGCAGGAGCGTCATTTATACCATCTCCAACCATAGCTACACCTTTATATTGCTTTTTCAAATTCTTAATTTCTTGAAGCTTTTGGTCGGGTAAGTGTTCACCATAAGCTTTATCAATGTCTAAACATGCTCCGATTGAATTGCATACAGTTTGATTATCTCCAGATATTAATACTGTTTCATAACCTCTTTTCCTTAAACCATTTATAAGAATTGGTGCAGAGACTCTTAAAACATCCCTAATTGAGATTATTCCTAATAAATGCTGTTGATTTCCTAATAGAATTGGTATTGTTCCTGAAGATTCGATATTATTAAGCTCATTAATAGGAAGTTCATATTTTAATTCCTCAATAAATTTTTGACTGCCAACATAAAAGATTTCACCATTTATGTTACCTTTAATACCTTTTCCTTTAATTACTTCAAAATCATTTACTGGTAAAAAATTTAATTTCATTTCTTTTGCTTGATTCACTATTGCTTTACCAATTGGATGCTCCGATAAGGATTCTAAACTTGCTGCTATATTAATAATCTCTTGTTTATTAGCACCATTATAAGAAAGAATGTCAAATATTTTTAATCTCCCTTCAGTTAGAGTCCCTGTTTTATCAAAAGCGAAAACTTCAATATCTTGGAGTTTCTCAATAAATTTATTCCCTTTAACTAGAATTCCTTCTCTTGCTTGTTTTGTTAGTGAAGCAATATTCGCTAAAGGTGTGGATAAAGTTAGAGCGCATGGACAAGAAACTACTAATAAGATTAAACCGCGATAAAACCAATCAACAAATTTTAATCCAAATAAAGGAGGGATTACCATTACTAAAATCGAAGAAAGAAGGATAATTGGAGTATAGTATTTAGCGAATTTCTCAATAAATTTTTCATGCTTACTCTTATTTTGTTGAGCGATTTTTACGCTTTCAGCGATTTGTGCAACAATTGTATTTGTACTTTCTCTTGTAACTTCAATGTCTACAAAACTATCCGAATTCAAGCTAGCAGCAAATACTTCATCCCCTTCTCTTTTAAAAACAGGGATAGACTCCCCCGTAATAGCACTTTCATCAAAATATGAACCCCCTTTAATAATTATACCATCTAAAGGTACCTTCATACCAGGTTTTATACCAATAAGATTTCCTGTTTTTGCTTCTCTTGATGGAATTTTTATATAGCCACTCTCGGTCTTCAGAAGAGCATCGTCAGGTGCAAGTTCAAGTAATTCTTTGATGGCATTTCTGGATTTATCCGCAGTTATTTCTTCTAATCTTTCTGCTATTGCATATAGCAATAATGCCGTTGCGCCTTCTTGCCCATGTAATATAAAAAAAGAAGCAACTCCAGCAATTAACATCAATAAATTTGCCGTAATTTTTTTTTCACTTATATCTTCAATTGCCTCCTTTACAACACCAGAACTAGAAAGAGTAATTGAAATAATCGCAAGAATTTGAGCACTGATGACAATTTCAAATGCAAACTCTAAAAATATAGAAATTCCAAGCAAAATTGATGCAGGAATTATAAAATACCAAAAATTTTTCTCAAAGAATGATTCTTCCTCATCTTTATCGATTTCACAAAAAGAAGATGCACATTCTATAGTAGTAATAGTTTCTCACCTATACAATAAATAGATCTCTTCACATTATAACTTACCAGTTATGAAGTATAAAAGAATGAATCTATAGATAACTTCTATTTTTGAATTTTCAAAAATATTTTTATTTTTAATAAATATTGAGGTTTATACGCAAATTATTAGTTGAGATCATAGAAAATAAAAATTTTAACTTCAAATATGTTATTTAATTATAGATCATGATTAAACATTAATATCTTTTAAATATCTGCGTTTCTGAAGCAAAATTTCAATTTGTTCATCTATATGGGCTAAATTCATACGCGCTGATATCGTTGCTCCCGAAGCTTTTAATTTTTCCCATTTGATAAAGTCCTTAGATAATTCATCCTGAACATCTGTTATTCGCCTAATTAATCGATCTTGACCATATTTTTCAGCTACATCAAGGGCTTGTGATAATAAATTTTTAGCTTCCCGAAATTCAAAAGTTATTAGTTTCAATTTAGCTTGCAATAAATGTGCTTCAATAAGCAACCAGAATGATTGCTGAGTCTTGGCGTTATTCTTTAATTGATTGAGGTAAGGATCAATTTCATCTAATATTTTTAAATCGTTTGTTTCACATGAAATTGTTAAATATACATCACATAGATGTATCAAAGCAGGATAATAAATCCCAGAAAATGGACTCTTTTTATCAATAAGTTTTTTTAAAATCTCCTTTGCTTTTAAGTGACTGATTTTTTGAGTATCTTTTTTTAACATCATTGCTTTTGCGAGATCATAAAAAATATTCGAAGCCTTATATTCTGGATGATGTTCCATGAACTGCTTCATGCTGTTTAGACATTCTTGAGCTTTTTCAAGAGAATTTCTATAGAAATATAAATCAAATAGGGAACATAGAATTATTATTGTTTTAAAGCTATTAATCTCATTACATAATGATAAACCCTGCTCCAAATGATCTAAAGCTTGATTAAAATCACCTTTTTCAGTTAAATACATCCCAATACTGTTAAAAACACCAATGATTTCTTGTTTGTCATTTATTTCTTTTGCGAGCTCTAGTCTATATTTATTGTATTCATAAGCACGATCAATATCCCCTTTATAATAATAATTAAAAGCAAAGGTTCTATTTGCAAGCATCATAAGGTTTTTATTTTTAATTTCTTCTGCAATAGTAAAACCCTCAGTACAGTAATTTAGAGATTGATCGAAATCACCAACATTAAAATAATAACCACTTTTTTGTAATGCTAAGTGTGCTTTTTTCTCTTTAAATTCTTTTGAAGAAATTTGTTTGATAGTGCTTAATATTTGTTCTGCTTCATTAATTGCCCTTAAAGCTTCATTTTGTTTATCATTCATCTTTAGAATATGGCTCTTGGTAAGGAGCACGTCAATTATTTGAAATTTATTTTTTAATTTTTTACTTTCTTTGTAAGCTATTTCAATATATTTAATGGCGCTATTCATATATCCAAGTTCAAGGAGGAGAGAACTCTTAAGATGGTGAATTTCTAAACGATTTTGAAGTGTTAGACCATTTTTATTTTCAAGCTCATTAATAACATCTATGGCTTCTTTAAATTTACTTTCACTTATTAATTGTTTTGCATGAGACAACTCGTTCATATTTGGATTTAACATAAATTTGAACCTTGGATGATATTTAATATTGGTTGAATTTCATTTTTCTTTTTGTTTTAATTTTTTTTTAAAATCAAATAGAGCAGCCAAAGGCAAGGATATGTCAAAATAAACAAAAGCCTCTTCAGTATTTAAATCTTCTTCCATAGCTAACTTATGCAATTTTAAAACATATTCTGAACGTAAATCTATGAGCTTTTTAGAACGCTTTTTATCAAAATAGAGAAAAACTGGTTCGTCAATATATGATAAAAATTTATCATAAGTACTTTTAACTTTTTCAATATCCCCTAACTGTTCTTCAAGAAGATTTAATAGCGGATCTAAATAATCTAGCAGCTTTTTTATATTATAACTCATTTTTCGATAATTTATAATCTCTTTTTTATAGAATTGTTGAAGATTCTGAACCTTTTCCGAAATGGACTTTTGTTCTAATTCTATCTCCTTTTCTAGAAATCTTGGATTTATTTGATAAATCTTCGGTGGTATCCTTCCTTTCACATCTGCTTCTGCTATCCTTGATACAAGAAGCCCATCTTTTTCCATCAATTTAAGATGTCTCGCAACCGTGGATTTACTTTGTTCTACATAATGAGTAATTTGAGTTACGTTCAATTCAGTGTGAAGTTCAAGGATAGCCCAAATATCAAATCGCAATGGATGCCTTATTATCAACTGATTCCATTCTGCTTCAAGTTTACTACTTTTTTCCTCATTCAATCGTTCTTTCCAACCCCTATCAAAGTTAAATATTAAATTTTAACTGAGATCCTGATTATTTTTTTTAGCATCACTCGATTATGACTATATTAGACAATTTTTAAAAAATGTTATGAAAAACGTTATTAATGTTTAACTTTATATAATTTATACTTATTATTAATATAAAAACTTGATCATAATATTTATATATGAAACGTTCTACTTTTAAGATGTTATGGCACGATCGAATATTAAGAGAAAATTTTGGTAACTGTGTTATATGCGCCATAATACCGTAGGAAATAAAAAAAATTTAAAAAAAAATTTAGAGTTGAATAAAATGAATAAAACTAAAAAAATAAAAATATTATATGGACTTCTAGTAGTAGGGCTCTTTTTTTTATGTTTCCCGGCAATATCAAACGTATATGGTTTTAAAAGCTATGTGACTTATAGACCTTTTAGTGATTGGACCTTAAATAATCCTCGTGTGGTTTTAGGATATACCACCAATTGGGATCTTCTCCCAGAAGGTTGGTTAATACGTCCTAATTTTGCCGTTGCAGATGATGGTGAATATGGTGGCTATATACGTGAAGAGGTATTGAGTAAAAAACGAGCGGAACTCACTGTCTACATTTTTGGGAAGAATAGCCCTAGATCAGTTTATCAATTACAAGAATGGTTTGATTATTTCGGGGGAGGTCCATTTCCTGAGGATATTATTGAAAATACTAGAATGTATTTTTATGCAGAATATAAATTTATCCTTCCTGGACCTAATCAAGAGATTCCTTTCCAATTTTCTATAAACGATTGGATATCGGGATTTATAATTGGTTTTGCCTCTGGGACATTCACAGAACACGCTGGGGATTTCGGATTTACTCCGGATGAATTAGGTAGCGTTTTTCTATTTCAGAGTTATTATGCTGATAAACATGGTGAATTGATCTGGCCTTATGAAATAGTAGACGTTTATTAATTAGTGTAAGCTTTAAGGAGATATATCAAATGAGGGTTGAAATCTCTAATTTAAATATAGAAAAAGGAGGAAATGTTTAGATAAATAGCTTCTCGAATGACTACACTTTAACCACTATTCCTCCATTCTATATGTCTTTTTTTTATTTTTTACTGTAGAAACATGTGTCATGACATCAATTAAAGAAAAAACAAAAAATTAAAAACACAAATTAGAGTTGAAAAAAATGAAGAGATTGAATCTTAAAAGAGGAGTATTGATGGTGATAATAATAATAACTGTCGTATTTAGTTGCATTCCCTCAACCATCAAAATGTATGATATTGCTGATCTAAGCTCTACAACTAAAACCCTAAAAACTGCAAATTTTTGGACGCTAACGACTCCAATATATATCAATGATGCTGATCCTAACAGTAATTGGAGTAAAACAGCTAGTGATAATGACTGGTGCTCGGGTTCTGGTACTTATAGTGATCCTTACATTATAGAAAACGTAATAATTCAAGGCATGAATTTGGTTGCTGGTATTGTAATTAAAAGTTCTTCTGTTAATTTTGTTATTAAAAATTGTACAATTGCTAATATTCAAAGTTATAGATTTGAGTATGGTATTGAACTGGATAATGTCACTAATGGAAAATTGATTGACAATAACTTTTCGTATAATAGGTTAATAGGGATATATTTGTACTATAGTGATAATAACACATTGTTAGGAAATTTAGGAAATGATAATTTTGAATCTGGTATACGCCTGCAATATAGCAGTAATAATACAATCACGGGAAACACCGCTTCTGAAAATAAAGAGGTAGGCATATATCTAACTAGTTTTAGTAATAATAATACTATTTCACAAAATACGGTAAATAGTAATACTAATAACGGGATTATTCTTAGCCTCGAATGCTCTAATAACACAATTACAGAAAATATAATAAATTATAGCCGCATTGGTATTCTTTTGGAACGTTCATCTAATGGAAATAAAATTATCGGCAATTATTTGATTGGTAATCAAATTTGTATAAAAGAATCTGAATCTAGTCATAATACCTTTGAAAATAATGATTGTAGAGAACACGAGAGTAGTGCAATTCTGGGATTCGATTTAACCATCCTAATTAGTTTAGTTGGGGTTATTTCCCCAATCTTAGCAATTATAATTAAAAAAAGAATCAAAAATACATATGGATAAGATAGTAGCGTAAATCTAAATCTAATTAAAAAACAGAAAAAAGAGGGATTAGCATAGATAAAGGGCTTCTCGAATAATCACACCTAGACTAATATTCCTCCATTCTATATATCTTTTTTTTTTATTTTTATAACTTGCTCAAGATTTCAAAAAAAAAATGTATCAAAAAATAAGTATAACTTCACTTTATAACATAAACAAGTTTCTGCCCTTCTTGTTCTTCAAGATTTAACACTCGCCTGATTGCATTTCGGATTAGATATCCTCCAACATGTAATATGGAATCTTTTAGAATTGAATCTTGGTCCATTGAAGCATTACATGGATAAGCATGATGAGCTTTACTTATCCTTTCATTTAAAGAAAGGTCTCCACTTCTTCCATTCTTAAAGTATTTTGATTTTAATTGTTGGCAAACATAATAACTGGTTCCACATGGAGCACTTTGAATGACACATGTATCTTCAATTGATTCTCCATCCTTACTTAATAGAAACGAGACAATTGGTTCTCCAATTTTGAAGTAATCTATAAATTTTTCAATAAAATCATGTTTATTTGTTATATGAAACCCAATTTTGTTATATTCATTTAATTCTTTACTTAAGGAACAAAAAGGCTTGGGAAAAGCTGCTTGAATACCATTTTTTTCAAATTCTTCTAATACTTGAACTTGAAGACCAGCTGGTACCCATTTAGGATTTTCGATTGGAACAATAACAGCCTTTACTCCACTATGTTTTAAATAATCAGGAAGACTAGAAAGTAAATCTTGGTGAATTCCCACAACCATTAAAAAATCAACAGGAGGGAGATTTTTTGGGAGATATCCTTCTGGTTCTTCAATAAAATCAGGAGCACTTTCACCTAGTTTCTTATAAAAATAGATTGAATTAGCAAAACTCTTAACATATTCACGACATTTATCACATTTTACATTTTGTTCTAAAACTTCACAAGCTTTACAAAATTCTTCATTATTAATGAGATTACCAACGAATTTTTGAGTTAGCATTTCTGTTTCTGGACCAGTGCCATAGAACACTCCTAATTTATATGTTTTCTCAATCATCATTAAAATGAAATAAATGTATGTTTTTAATTGTATTTTTAATACTTTATAAAAAATATATTAATTTCTGTGAACATGTTCAATTTTGGTTAATTCTAGATGAAAATCAAGTTTAAGAAGATTTTACCTTATTCTTCAAAAACCGCCATAGTACTTTTACTTTCTCCTACTCTTACCAGAATTTTTTTATTTGTATATATTTCTTTTAATTTGTCGTGAATATATTTTGCTAAAAGTTCGCTTGTGGTGGCAGGTAAAGGTAGAAAAAAAACGTCTTCTCGGGGGAAAACATACCTTTTATTAGAGGCTATTATTTCTATGGAATCTTTTTCTTCTCGTATATTTAATTCATTTGATTCTGTCGGTATTAAAACGTAATGATCCATAGGTTTAATTATTGTCATTAAATTATCCTTCAGATCTGTAAAATCTACAACAAAATGATTTTTATCAAGATCATCACCTACTTCAACATGAACGTAATAATTATGCCCATGGAGCCGTGTACATTGAAGAGGCTCTTTTAAGAAATGACTGGCACTGAACTTAGCATCTGTTGATTCTACAATTACTTTAAATCCCAAAAATAGATTTCCCCGAATATTATTTTTTTGCTTTCACAATTTTTGTATAGTAGAAGCTCTTTGCGATTTTTATATTTTATGTTTTAAAATAATAAATATGAAAGAATGTTTCTTAAGAATAAAATATAATTTCTCAGAAAAATGATTTCAATAAAAAATAATAATTATCTTAAAATAAAAAAAGACTTTTACATTTTATAAGAAATTTGAGGATGCCCAGAATATGGAATATAAGAAACTAGCTATAACTGGAGCTAATGGATATTTAGGACTCCACACGACTAAAGTGGCAATTCAGATGGGATGGGATGTTGTAGGTATTGTGCGGAGAGATGAAGCAGCTAAAGAGGTAGAGAAGCTTGGAGCCAAGGCAATTATTATTAAAAATTTTAATCTTGAGCCATTAAAGGAAGCCTTAAGAGGGTGTAAGGCTGTAATACAATTTAGAGGTGTAGTGTGTGGTTCGAAAGAAATATTTGAAAAGGTTAATATTGAGGGAATGCGGGTTCTAATTGAAGCCGCATTAGAGGAAAAAGTCTCTAGAATCGTGTTCCCTTCAGGTTTAGGTGTTGATAGGTATGGGGTTGAAGAATGGGCTAATAATGAATATTTTCGCTCTAAATTGGTTGCTGAGAAGTTACTTAAAGAAAGTAAAATACGTTATGTAATTTTTAGACCATCATATATTTTGGGACCTAATGATGAATTAATCCCAGATCTAATAGATCAAATAGGAAAAGGAGTAGTTCAAGTAGCTGGAACTGGTAATGTTCCTATGCAACCGATATTTATTAAGAATGCCGTTGAAGCATTTTTAGCTGCTGCAAATGGAATTGGAAATGATAATCAAATTTGTGATCTTGTTGGTCCAAAAGTTGTTAACATTATTGATCTAATTGAAATGATTGTTAAAACTATGGTTGATTTGGGTTTTAATGTTCCAAAACCACGAATTAATCATATAAGTTATGAAGAGGCTCCAGAAATATTTGGAATATGTAAAGAGATGGTTGATGTAATGAAGAGTGATGTTACTTCAAATGGTAATATCACTGCTAAAGCATTAGGATATAAATTATCAGATTTAGAGGATGCGGTAAAAGCTGCTGTTATATCAAAAATGAATCTAAATGAAGAAAACAAAAAAAATTCAGCCATAATTTTATTATCTGGAGGAATAGATTCTGCTACTGCGCTTTACTGGGCATATAATAAGGGATACGATTTAATAGCCCTATCATTTAATTATCATTTTCGACCGGAAAATGAAAAAAAGGCAACTTTAAAATTAGCAGAAAGTATCAATGTTAAAGTCATTGAAATCCCGATCCCTTATATAAAAGAAGCAATTGATTTACGGATTGAAGGATATCCTATTCCTAGCGCTATTTATGCTCCTGAAGGGTTTATTCCAGCACGAAATCTTGTTTTTTACTCAATAGCAGCTTACTTTGCTGAGATTTATGGATGTAAATATATAATAGGTGGACATATCGCTGCTGATCCTCACAAGTTTCCTGATACTACTCAAAATTTTTTCAAATCCATAGAGAAATTGATCAACGATGGTAAGCATAATAAAGATAAAACTATTGTAAAATTGTTGTTTCCATTGGAAAATATG
>JBHLOG010000220.1:0-4440 GCA_048940765.1 Promethearchaeota archaeon
GAGAATTCAGCATTTTTTCGTAGCTCCATATGGACAGCATGAAGTCTTTGATCTGCTGCTAATATTTTATTTGCTTTTGAGCTGGATCTTTTTTGTGCCTCTTTTTTTAATTTTTCAATATAATCTAACAGTATGTTTAAGCCTTGCTGTTCTACCAACTCCAGCATATGATAAACAATAAGGGCTTGGGCATTAATAGATAGGGCACTATACACTCCAGTCTTATCGCCATTGCTTTGTAAAAGCGAAACTAACTCAATATTTAATTTTAATAAATCTTTTCGAATAATTTTAGTATGCAAGTGGTCTCCTTTTTGTTCTAGGAAATTCAGTTGAGAAAGATAATGCAGTCGTTCTTCCAATACAATTGTAAGGGCATGATACACCTCTTCCATTAAAGGAGTTAAATCGACGCCTATCTTGTAGATATCCATCGGTTTGAGATAGCTAACAACATCCTCATCTTTCCTTGTCCTAATATGAATATTTTCAACAGGGATATGTAAGTTTTTACATAAAGTATGAATTTTCGTTTTGGAAGATCCTGGTGATGCGGTTAATCCTAATATAACTCCATCGGGATTATGATCGACATAAATATCAGAAATAATGGTATATGGATAATCACCAGAAGCATGATGTGCCTCATCAATAATGAGTAAGACGCTATCGTGCAAAGTATATTTCTTATTGACCAAATCGTTTCGTAAAGTTTGCGGAGTGTAAAATAAAACTTGATGTGTCTCAAATAGCTCTTGTCGTTTATCAGGGAGTGTCTTTCCCGTCAATATTACAAATTGATCTTCTGAAATGCTGAGATGTTTAAGAAAGGTATCGTAATGTTGGTTTATCAAAGGTCTTGTAGGAGCAAGGACGATAATCTTACTTTGCGGAGGGAATCGTTTTAATATTTCACTCGATACTAGTACGGCAATAATGGTTTTTCCAAGCCCTGTGGGCAATACTACTAAAGAATTTTTATCAACACATTGTTGAGCTATTTTCACCTGATATTCTCGTATCTCAAGACCGTGTTGTGTGAATGATTGCATACTATATAGATTCTTTTTTTGGAGATCATCCATCATTGCTCACTATAATTATATGATTATCAAGCTCAAAACGTTCAATTGGCTTATTCCCTTTATTATAGGAGATAATAAGGTCACCTAAGTTCATACCTAAGGCAGAGGGATAGATTAATCCATTTTCCTTTGTTTCAAATAAATAAGGGTGATGGGTGATTAAATTTTTTACGTTTTTTGATAATTCTGTTCCATTGCTGGAAAGATCAAATCCCTTTCCTCTATTTACATACCGAAACATATAAAATATATCATTATAAAGCTTAACCTGAAATTGGGATAAAATAATGTTTTGTGGAACTTTGAATTCTGGAATGACAATTTTATGTTCTGCTACTAAATATAGCTGTCCATATTCCCGTTTTTTTATTAAATGATAATTCTTAAAGGTAGTTTCGAATTTATCTTGAACATTAAGTAAAAGAGCGATAAGATCATCAACTTCTGTTTTTGGGATCTTTAGAAGTTCCGCCAATTTAGAAAAATTAAATTTTTTCCTATAATTATATTTAAATTCATCTAGAATATCGATGATTTTGTGGATGAGATGCACTCCTTTTCGAAATTGTTCAGGATCGATATGATTATACTCCGAAGGCACGGTCATCACTTATTATTATTATAGATATATAAAAAGGAAAAAACTCAAACCAATCTAAGACAGATAGGAATCTATAAAAAGAAAAAAAAAAGAGGAATTATGACACTTTAGAGAGACAAAAAGTTAATACTAAACTTCGATCAGCGGCGGTCCTTTATGGGGATAGTAATTATATATTTCGAACTCAAGTAAGCTCGGACATAAATTACCCTCCTTCTTTTTAGAATTGCTGATTTCTAAGAGAAATTCATTAACCTTAAGTGTAATAACCGTTAGGGCGTAGTCATTTCCTCTTATAGCAAAGAAATAGTGATCAATGGTACTATGGATATTAAATGGTCGGGTTATAGTTCCAACTACAATGTCAACCCTATCAGAAGTGACAACCTCCTCTGGTGCCTCATATTCTATCAATCCAAGTTTCTGAATAATAGTTTTCAAAAGATCAGATGATCTGATTAGACTTTCAAACCCCTTTACTCTAAATCGATCAAAGAGCTTTTTCTTAACTTGTGCTTGTACAGTGCTCATCCTAATACCCAGATAATTACAAATAGTATTTACCGTAACATCTTTCTCTTCAAGACAAATTAATGCAATTGAGCTTACTAAGCCACATACTGCATCATCTGTCGAATTTTTAATTCCATGCCATAATTTTGAGAGAATCTTCTTCGCAAGATAAAAGTATTGCATTCCCAAACCAAAGTGCTCAAATACCTCTAAAATCCGACGATTGATATATTTTTGTCTGTTTCGTTCATCATATTCGGATATATATCTTCGAACCTGCAAAATGAAATCGTTAAACTCTTTTTTGGTAATCTTTGAATTCTCTATTAACTTATAGGGATTAACAGGGATACTTCGCAGTTTCAAACAACAATAGGCGACAATGGATACTAATTTTTCAATATTTCGATATTTAGTTCCTGACTGAAATTTACCTCGAATTGTTAATGACTTGTCAAAAACCATAGTTTTTACATCATTATAATCTGCTAAATCTAAACAGCCAAAAATCCTTGTAATTTCAGCCTTCGCCTTATCTTTAACTAATACTTCGTTATCAACTAAGGAATTATATTTGTTTATTCTACGTAATTTGACAGAAATAGGTGAAACTATTCTCTCTCTTCTTGTCCCTACTTGAGTTCTGCCTACACCCTTTGAATATTGAATTAAATCCTCATTATAGGGACGATCATACTGTAATTTTTGGATTTCTAGAACGACAGCACAATTTAGACACACATATCCTTCTCGAGTTTCTTGAATTTCTTCCGAACCACAAATATCACATTTTAGATCGTAATAATCAAGAGAGAGGGAACTTCCTTGAAATGAATTAGAACTTGCCATTGCTTTGATCACTATTTTTCTTATTTTGCTAAAGAATATTGGGAAGGAGTTTGCCTTTTAAATATTATCCTCAGGGATCGAATTTATGAGGAGAACACGCCTACTTGTCAAATTCATTTTTGGGAGTGGGGAATTTTTTCTCATTTTTTCATTTGACCTTTCGACACTTTTGTCCAAGCATATCTTAAAATTAAGTGTATGGATCGTATTTTCTCATATTACGCCCATGATCTTCTGGGCTTTTTCTTGGATAAGAATTCTATTGGATATTCCTAAATAGAGGAATTTATTATAGTAATCAAGCACCTTTTACTAGCTTTAGTTTTACAATATTCAAAATTGAGGATCTCAACGATTCTACCAATAAATTTAGATCTTTTTTTAGAAAAAATAGGTTTTTTCTTTAAATTTATAGGAAATTTTTGAATACCATGTTAGAAGAATTAATTATTTTTTTCATAATCTTATGTATTTCACTTGTAGTAAGAAATACTGTATCAAAAGGAAAGAGGGTATTAGGTCCCTTTCATCCAATTGTATTACGGTTAGAATTTATTGGAGTAGTGTTTCATGAAGTTTCCCATTGGGTAATGAGTGTAGTGGTTGGAAGTAAGCCAAAAAGTCTCTCGATAAAATGGAGAAATGAAAAATATGGGTTTCGATCTCCACACGGTTCCGTTAAACCCGAGAACCTCGAAAGTTTCTTGCAAGCAGTCGTCATAGTTCTTGCCCCTTTATATTTTTCAACATGGCTGATTTTCCTTTTCTTTTTTATCATGCTAAGTCCTGCGAACATTTTATTGGTAAGAGTTATTGCGGGTTTTTTATGTATTTCATTAGTACTTGGTGCTGCACCTTCAACGCAAGATTTTCGGTGTATTGGTGTAGCTTTTCGATTAGATCCCTCTCATTCAATGTATCAAATACTATTAGTTATATGTTCAGGTCTGATTTTGGGGGGTGTTCTACTATTTACCCAAGTTCAATTCATTTTAGATATATTTTATTATCTTAACATTGCCGGAATTTATTTCGTCTTGAAAGGGAGTATTTTCGGCATTAAAAGTATAATTTATAGGTTATCATCCCGAAATTATCAAAAACCTTCAAAAGTACATTTTAAAGGCTTTACCCGCCGTCATTACAAACCAAAAAAACCACATCGGGAATGGTGATATAAAAAATGAAAGGATTATGCTATATTGTGTTAATCATCGGCTTCTTTCTTTTTTACCAGCAAAATCCAGTGTACGCTGTTGTTATATTTGCCTTATTTGTTGGAGTATTTATCTTTTTTAAGTCCCGAAAATCAAGTTCTTCAGGTGGTATATTTCGTTTTTTAAGCGGAAAAAAGGCTCAGCAAGATAATAGAATGAATGATTTAATTACCCT
>JBHLOG010000065.1:0-18801 GCA_048940765.1 Promethearchaeota archaeon
TCCTTAATACTTTTTGCATCTTTAAGTTTTAAAATACTTTGAATGATAAATTCATCTTGAAATGCATCTATAACATATTTTTCAAATTCATTATCTTCCATTTTATCAGATTTATCTAATACTTTGAAAACGAGAGGAAGTTTATCTTCACTTATTTTAAGAATATATTTACAAACTGAATCCATAAATCGCCGACTATTATAAAAGATTTGAAACTGTTCAGCAGTGGCTCCAAATTCTAAAAATATATCCACTATTATATTAAAAATTTCAAGATCAGCATAAAGACTTTCTTCACCTAATATATCTACATTAGGTTGAAAGAAAGCACGACGGCGACCTCTTTGAGGTCTTTCATACCTAAAACATGTTGGTACAGAAAACCATCGAATAGGTTTTTTTAATTCTTGACTCTTTTTGGCGACCATCCTTGCTAAAGAGGGTGTAAGTTCGGGTATTAAAATAAGTCTCTCTCCTTCCTTTTTTTCAACAATAAATGATTGTTCATTAACTAATTCATCAGAGGATTTTGCGGCAAATATTTCAACAGGTTCTATTAATGGAGAAGCAAATTCTTCATAACCATATCTTTCTACTACATCCCTTATGGTTTCGATTATCCAATTAATTTCACGTAAATCTGAGGGATAGTAATCATCCATTCCTCTAACAGGCTCTTTTGAAAACTTCTTGGACATTAAATCACTTGAATTTTATTTATTCCAACTTAACTTTTTAAAAGAAAGTTGTCAAATATTTTTTTCTATTCTATATTATTGTAATTCTAGATGAAAAAATCATAATTTTTTCAGTTATTTAATTTTATTGTTATAAGAATCAATTTTTATAATAGTTATTTTGTCCAACTAAAGTAAAATTATATTTTTTACTTAATATTTAATGAACATTGGAGTTTTTTAGTTAAAAAAATTAAAATTTTTAATAAGGCTTAATAATCACTAGAGTTTACTATTCTTCAAAATATTATTTTTTTTTAAGGGAAGAAATCATGACAAGTAAGAATAAAAAATTAATTACATTAGGTCTAGCAATATTCTTTATTCTAACAGTAAGGATGTATCCTTATAATGAATCATTTGATTCTTATATTCAAGAAGAGAAAAAGGTGGATATTGAAAATAAATTATTGAATCCATTTCTATCTAAAAGTATTGTTATAAATAATACATGGGATTCTGGGGCTTATGATTATTGTAAAGACGTTGCTGCAGATTCTTTTGGGAACATTTATCTTGTTGGTTCTACCTCCATCTCAGGAAATTATGATATTATTATTACTAAATTTAATAGTACTGGACATTATCTATGGAATAGCACATATGGTGGTTCTGATGATGAATATGGATACGGTATTGAAATAGATTCATCTAATAATATTTACATTGTTGGTTATACAAATAGCAGCTATGGTAATGGTGAAAATGACATAATATTTCTAAAATGTAATATTTCAGGTGATTTTAAATGGAATAAAACATGGGGCGGAATTAATCATGATTTCGGATCTGGAATTACCATTGATAGGTTTGATGATATTTATATTTCAGGTATATATGATTATAGTTTTAGTACACCTGATAGTGGTGCAATGTGCTTAATTAAATATAATTCTTCTGGAATAGAACAATGGAACCAAATTTGGGATAGCATTTCAACAGACTTAGCTTATGAGGTTGCCATCGATTCCTTTGATAACATTTATCTCGGAGGAGTTACTAATTTTGTTGGATTAGAATCAGGAGTCAGTGATACTTGTTTAGTAAAATACAATAGTTCTGGTGATTATCAATGGAATAGAACAGTAGATTATAATAATGAAGATGTAATATTCAGTATAGCAATAGACTCCCTTAATAATATTTATCTTGGAGGATATACTGATAGTTTTGGAGCTGGAACTTATGATATGTTATTAATTAAATATAATAATTCCGGAGGACTTCGGTGGAATGAGTCATGGGGGGGTACTTTAGGAGATAAATGTCAGGATATAGCCATAGATTCTTTCGACAACATATATCTTACAGGATATACTCTAAGTTATGGTGTTCCATCTTATGAATCTTTATGTTTAATCAAATATAGTAGTGCAGGAAGACAGGAATGGAACTGGTCCATGGATGCATCGCGTCAAATATTTGGTGAAGGGATTAAAATTGATTTATCAAATAATATCTATCTCTCTGGTGAAGATACAGGTGATATGCTCTTATTGAAAATATTACCTAAACCTGATACCTTTAATTTATCTTCTGATGCAGAAGATCTTGATCCTGATGGAAAATTTAACTTAAATTGGACTGAATCTGATGATGCTTTAAATTATTCAATATATCAATATTCAAGTTATATTTCTGTGATTAATGATAGCCTGACATTGCTAGTAAATCAAACTAATGACCTTTCAATTGCCTTAAGTGACTATTCAAATGGGATCTATTATTTCAGAGCAGTTGCATATAATAAATATGGAAATTCTACTTCTAACTGTATTAATGTTACTGTAGCTATACCCCCCGTCCCACCAAGTTCTTTTGATTTATCATCAAATGCAGGAACTCCTGACGATGATGGCGATTTTACCTTAACCTGGACAAGCTCTACTGGAGCAAATAATTATTCAATATATCAATATTCAAGTTATATTTCTGTGATTAATGATAGCCTGACATTGCTAGTAAATCAAACTAATGACCTTTCAATTGCCTTAAGTGACTATTCAAATGGGATCTATTATTTCAGAGCAGTTGCATATAATAAATATGGAAATTCTACTTCTAACTGTATTAATGTTACTGTAGCTATACCCCCCGTCCCACCAAGTTCTTTTGATTTATCATCAAATGCAGGAACTCCTGACGATGATGGCGATTTTACCTTAACCTGGACAAGCTCTACTGGAGCAAATAATTATTCAATATATCAATATTCAAGTTATATTTCTGTGATTAATGATAGCCTGACATTGCTAGTAAATCAAACTAATGACCTTTCAATTGCCTTAAGTGACTATTCAAATGGGATCTATTATTTCAGAGCAGTTGCATATAATAAATATGGAAATTCTACTTCTAACTGTATTCAGATTACTATTCAAATTTCTCGAGATATTTCTAATGATAATAATTTCATTACAATGTTAATTATAACATTCTCAATAATCGGAATTGGAATTATAGCTACAATTTTAATTATAAAATACAAGATTCAAAGGAAATAAGACTTATTTTAAATTCTTAATTTTTTATATTGTTTCAATATCAATATTTTAAAATTCGACCACAAAAAATATCAACAGATTCAGATTGAGAATCTTAGAAATACTACAATGCTTTTATATAAAAATCTTATAAAAATCATCTTAGATCTTATTAATTATTGAGAAATTAGTATTATTCTAATTTTATTTTCTCTATTTCAAAAATATCTCAAGCATACAAATAGTTTAATAATACAGTTTTATTCTGCTGTAAATAATTATTCAATTATTTTCTTTTTAATTTCAAAAAAACTACAATTTTTTTTTTTTTTATCTTGCTTAACTTCTACCACACATTTAGTTTTTTTAAGACATTTATACAATAATTAAAAAACTAGAAATATTCAAAAACCTTATATTTAAAAGTATAATAATTTATCTTGATTTTTTTTATCTAAAGAAAACTATAAACTAAAGATAACTAAAGCGAAATCAAAAATGAAAAGATTTAAATTAAAACTTGAAACCTTAGGAATCGTATTTATTATCATTTTCAGTAGTATTACGCCGATATTTCTTATGAATTATAGTAAAACAATTACAAATCCTGACGAGGATAATCAAGACAATTTGTTAGATGATACTAATGATATACTAAATGAAATTTCTAACAATACAGAGGAATTTTCGGATTATCTTATCCCAAAACAAGAATCGCAAGAATCTGTTAATATAAGTTTTGATGGTGAAAATTATAGAATAGAAGAACATATAAAACATAAGTTAAATGATAGTGCATTATTTGATTCTTACCAATTTGGTAAAACTGCTGAAATATCGGATATCGTTGAATTTAATTATGACAGAGAGATCATAAATAACTTTTACATTATCTCTGAAAAAAAAATAGGAGAGTTAATCTCAGATTCAATTCAAAAGACGTTAAAGTCATATATTGAATTAGCAAAATATTATAAATTTGAGATATCTGACAAAATATTAAACAACTTATTATCTTACTTACAACAAAATGTTAATTCTGATGATTTTATTGTTTTAATTGAATGGGAGTTCCATAATGGTCTAACTTTCAGTACATATGGAATATATGAAAGTATTAAATCAACTTTTATCTTTGATCCAATTTTAAATTCTTTTCCAAAATCTTATTTAAGTGAAGAAAAAACTATTATGGTTTTTTCTAATAATACAATAGTAAGCGGTGTTTCAGGAACACTCTCAAGACAAATAACATTATATTATTATTTTTTTAATATAAGAGTCGATTGGTGTAGAATTGATTATGTTTTGAATTACAGGTATGCTGTAACACCTGTAGCTAACGGTGAGATTATACAAACATTTGATTGGACATTTTCAGCTACAAAAATATTATTACATTGGACTGGTGCAATAGATATCCATTCTGTAATCCCAGAATATGCATTACCTTTTATAAGATTTTATTTCAGCGGTGATTTAAAAGATGAGAAATCACATGCTAAGACAGAAACTCAATCCCAATCTAGTTCAGTATCTTGTTCATTCTCACAATCCAGTGGACAAATTGCGTCTATTGATTATTCATTTATATATTTTAAATTCAACTATGGATTTAAATATCTCTTATCAGAGACTATGATAGAAACTTATGGATCGACCTCTAGTGCAGAAACTGTCACAGGTGTCAGTCCTATTCAATTTCAATCAATATATACAACTGTAACTGATGTAATACTTGGAGTTGATTTTACAATAAACGTGAAAATTAAAAATATAAATGATTTCAGTTCTAAATGTACTTTAAGTGTAAATTCTGATTCCCTAAAAAGAAATGGTAAAAGAGTATTAAAAATAAAAGCAGGTACTCCTAGTAAATATACTGAAACTCTTGACTCTGATGAAGAAAAGACCTTTTCCTTTACATTCACACCAGTATTGGGAGATTTAATTACAGTTCAATTTGATAGTTCTCTAAGAATTTATGAAGATTATTATTATATATCTTCACATCAATTAAAGAAATCTAGTCAAACTAAACTTGGGCCAACTCGATCCAATTCAGATACAATAGATATTGATATTAATGATGATGTACCTGCATTTGATGTTGATATAGATGATGTAGAAATTTTGAATTATAATGAATTCTTTGAACCTGGTGATGATATTGTAATTAAAATTAACAATTTAGAAAATATTGGAACTTTAACTGCTTATATTTTAGAAATAGAGGTTTATTTAGTTGGTGAAAACAATCCAATTACATCCTACTCAACATCTGATGTGGTGAGTGGAAGTGCATTTGATGTACTTTTTCCTGAATTCACTTTAACCTCTTTTGGCAGTTTACCTGCTACAAAGTATTTTTATTTTAAATTCTCATATACATGGTATGGAAATCCAACACCCTTAGAAAAAGAAGTTTTTGATGATGATCCAATTCAAATTTTATTTGATTTGATGGAACCCACCATTGATTTTGTTCTTGAAGATTCAGGAGATTGGGCTGATAGTACTGTGGATTCCAAATTAGAAATTGATTATAAAGGTAATCGTCTTTATAGTTTTTCTTATGATATTGATACATATAAAAGAAAACTATATCTGGAACCTACTATTAGTGTTACATCTTTTTTTACGGGTCTTTTAAGCTTAATAAAGAGATCAACGCAAGGGACAATTCAAAACACTCTTACAGTAAAGCTTGCCGGTATATTGGGTAGTTTATCCTCAACCTACCGTTCAGCTGAAACTATGTCAAAGTTCCAAAAATGGGGACTAGTAGTTTTAGCGGATTTGGCTGGATTTGGCTATTATCTTGCTATGAGTGCCCAAAAAAATGAATGGGAAGAAGATTATAAGATTAATATCAAGGAAGGAGAAGAAATTTATGAACCTAGCGATGGTTCAAAACAATTAGTACAATTTGATATTAATAAAAAACCTTTATTAGAAGGGGCAGCCGGAAATTTATTACTCGCAGCAATTCTTCCAAATTACTTTTGTAAAACATTTACCGAAGCATCATATAAGTTTAAAATATCTATGAATTTAGTAGATGTTTATGGAAATGTAAGAACCTATGAAACAACAACAGATTCTTATGAAAAAGGGGAAGTTAGGGTAGGAAAAGTTCTAGGAATAAATGTTTTTAAAGAGTTGTTAGGTTTTAAAGATCTCTTTATATGTCAAGCAACATCTTTTTTGCTATTTGCAGCGATCTATGCTGTGCTCGCAGCACTTCCTTGGTTTACAGCAGCCTATATAAGACCTGCAATTGTATGTCTTGCTCTTGGTTTATTGTATTTAGCATTAGCAGAATTAACTTTGTTCGCTGGAATTTGTGTTTACCTATTATTAGATCCAGATCAAGAAAATAATGATATTAGTGAAATTGAATTAACTAATTTTGCTAATAATTCTGCTTTAGGGATTGGTAATAATTTCATAGAATCAATATATGGCATACAAGCAACCTCAGAGGATCTAATATCCAATGTTTTGGAACAGACTAATTCTATGGCTAATGGAGAAGACGTTGATTATTCATTAGATGAAAGTTATGAAAATTTTGAAAATGCAACTACAGAATTCGGAAGAACTGTAGATTTATACAGTCAAGAAATTGAAGGTACAGAAATGGAATTTATAGATACTGATGAATTTAATAATACTTTTGATGAAACTGTTTCATTAATCAATAATACTGGATGTACTCCTGTAATCAAATCTCTTGGAACAGATATTGGGATAAATAATGAATTCTTGGACTCAATTGAAAAACCTGGATTAATTTATGGAAATCCTGAACCATTAAAGAATGCTTCTTTATGGATATCTTATTGCGTTCTCCATACGGTAAATGTTACAGGATATACACGTGCTTATTCAGATGTTTCAGAATATAATGCAATAAATTATATGGTAGAAAAAGAGGACATTACGCCTAGCAACATCAGTATTCAAGATTTAAGTTTACTAGAACAATATAGTAATGAAATAGAATCTTTTCTTGAACAAGAGGAATATGAAAGTGCATTAGCTAAATGTGATTTACTCGAACTAACTGTAGATCAAATTATAAGTAATACACACAATACATCTATAATAGGATATAAAACATTTGCATTACTGACTAAAGATCATATACAAGGTATGAAAGATTTTGCACCATCTATATATTCAGATAAAAATTATTATGAAATTGGAGATAATATTGAAATTTCAACTGAAATCTATAATATGGCATATTTTAATGATACTTATTATATTTATGTCGAAGATAGCCCTAGTTTTATCAATTTGAATTATGATACTCTAATTTCTGTGAATTCAACAGATAAGAGTGATACTATAACTCAACAATTCATAATACCTTTCGATTGGCATATCTCTGCTGGAATATATAATATAACTATTTTAGTAGGTTCTGTAAGGTTTGAGAAAACTCGGACAATTACCTTAAGTTTTGAAATTTTACCATTCCATAATACTACAATTCTCCAACAACAAAGTCAAATTGCATTAAAACCCGGTGAAAATGAGATTTTAGAATATAAAGTTAAAAATTATGGAAATATTGTTGAATATTTTAAAATCAATGTTTCAGCGATTAATTCCACTTGGTTTGATATTGATTCTGATTTTATCATAGTAGAATCAGGAGCAACAATAAATTTTCCAATAAATATATCTATCCCCTACTCAAATACTATTTCTCCTAGTAATTATACAATAGAAACTACATTTGAAGGTTATTTACTCGAGACTTACAGGTGTGAATTGATAATTCTACCTTTTTATGAATTCTATTTAGAATATATACCATTAGATAAAACAGTATTAATTCCTGGAGAATCAGCGATATCGCTTTTATTTATTAAAAACTTGGGAAACACACCAATAAATGTTAAAATAAATGTAACTGATAAAAAAATACAAAAATGGTTTAATATTTCAAGTCCTATTCAATTGCAAGTTGGAGAATGGATTAATTTATCCTGTTATTTAACTCCAGAAAGAATATATTCAACAGTACCAGGTATGTACAACTTTAGTCTTTATGTCAACATAATGGAAGATCCAAATGTGTTTAATATAATTGACGACAGTTTTACCGTACAAGAATTTTATGATTCAGAAATTTTTGCAGTTAATAGTTCTATTGAAACCGAAATTGGTGATTCCGTTGATTATTTATTTAATGTCACTAATTTAGGAAATACAATCAGTGAATTTTCTTTAGATTCATTTTTATGGAACACTTCTATTGTAAATAATTGGACTACAATAATAACTTCATACTTAATACTTAATTCAGGTGAATCTGGCATTCTAAAGATTAATATTAATGTTCCATATTTTTGGGATAACATGGATTCGATTCATGCGACTTGTTTGGTAGAGATAATTTGTTTAAATGAAACAAAGATATGGACATTGAATGTGTCTTTAACATTAGAATCAACACCAAAAAATATGATTTATTATCTTATAAATAGAATAAATCGATTATATAATGATATTGACCAAGCAACTGACTCATGTAAAAAATATTATATTCTAAAATCACTCAAATCATCCATCCTGCTTTTGAATGCATCTTTATCTTATTTCTCTAACAATTATTTTAATTTCTCTGTGATATTGGATATCTTTTCAAGATCTAGACTGCAATTTATTGGACTACTTACTGATTGTTGCAAATTCTATAATTTTTTCAATATCTCTTTCTCAATATATCTAAAAAACGAATTACTTGATATCCAAGATCAAATATCTCTACTCGCTGGAGTTACTACTAATATTGCTCTAAAGAAAGAAGTCGGAACAGATATAAGCCTATTACAAATAAAAAACAATATGTTATTTCGAATATTAGACACATATGATCTGAAAAAATATATTCGTTATTATATCAATTATAATTTCCTTTTAATAGATAGACGTTATTCCTTTCTGTACATTCATGCTGTTTTCAATAATTCTAAGTGGTTCCAAGCAACAACTGATTATTTATATGCTAAATATACTTGCTTCTTGCAGATATTACATAAATTTTACGCTTTTGAATTAATATCAACTGATTGCTATTACAATATGCTAAATATAATTTCAGAGATTCAGACAGATCTACCTAATTTAACATTATAATTTAATTCCAAATAATTCCTTTTTTTTTTCTTTCATTATTATGTAAAATTCTAAATTTTTCTTATCTTTATTGGGTAAAATCTTTTACAGAATTTCATTGATATCTTTCAAAATAATATAGGTTTAACAGCTTAACTTTAAATAATATATCAAACTAAGAAAATGTGTTAAAGAACCTTTATATAAAAAATGTCAAAAATGAAAATTTTTTAATTGAAAACCTCTTAGATTTACAAAAAAAAACTATTCTTTTGAAAATTTTTCTATTTTTTAATTTCTAAATTCTTAATTTCGTATCTGATTTTTTTACATACTCTTGCATGTAGATAAAAAAATAAAGTAACTTGTATTGTAAAATGAATATAAATTAATATTACTAGTGAGATATTTCCATTTACACCAAAGAAAGATCCAAAAGAGTATAAACTAATTACTCCAGAAGCAATTAATAAAATACTAAGCCAGAGAATTATAGTTTTGTATTTTTTATATAATCTTTGTTCCTTACCAAGAAATTCACTGGGATTATCATCTAATTCTTTACTATGATGCTCACATAAATGAATTCCAATGTCAATAAAAAAATGGGGTTTTTTAATAAATTTTAAAGTTGCTTTCTTCTCACAATATACACATTTCAAATCCTGCTTTATAGTTTTTTTTCTGAAATAATAACGTTGGTATAAAATAGCTAATATAATAAAAATACATATTATGATAGAATAGATAATATAATCAAATAATAATGGGTAAGATAAAACATCATATAAAGATGAAACCAAGTTAATTTCCATTATACGTTTATGCAATTCTATTCCTAAAAACAATAAAATTGGTAACGCGAAAATGGTTTCATTTAGAATAATTTGAATAAATAAAAATTTCACAACAATTTTTTTTTCTAAATTTTCAGAAAATTCAACTTCGTTATCAATTTTCATGATATTTAATGAAATAAACTGATAATTTATTTTAATTGTATTTAATAATATTTATTCTTTAATATTTAGAAAAAGTTTAGCAAATCATCTAATTGGCTTTTTGGCTTTTTGAGTTCTTGACTTTTCCATTAAACGTTTGAGTTCTTGACTTTTTGAGCTCTTAACTTTTTTTCGCAACCATACGAGCTAAGGAAGGGGTGAGTTCTAGAATTAGTATTAGTTTTTCTCCCTTTTTTCTTTCAACAATAAATGATTGCTTATTAACTAATTCATCTAAGGATTTCGCGGCTAATATTTACACAGGTTCTATTGGTGGAGACGCATATTCTTCATAACCATATCTTTCTATTACATCTCTTATGGTTTCAATTATCCAATTAACTTCGCGTATATCAGCTGGGTAATAATTATCCATTCCTTTAAGTGGTTCTTTAGAAAATTTTTTAGACATCTAATCACTTGCTTTAGGATATTTAAACTATTTTTAGAAAAGAACCTTAACAAATTTTTTTTTCAATTTAACAATAAGGTTTTTCTAATTTATTATATGTAAATAAATAATGTTTGATTTGAATTTAAAGTGATTTTGCAAGTTATTTGGAGAGATTTGAGTGTCTAAAGAGGAATTCTATAATGAAATATTTAAAGCTATTATAAATCTAGATGAAGATAAAGCGCTTGAATATGCAAATAAATCTATAAATGAAAATATGAATTTACTCGATGTTATAGAGAAAGGATATGCCGCAGGGATTAGGCAAGTTGGAGAATTATGGGAAGAAGGAGAATTCTTCTTACCCGAGTTAATGAGAGGTGCTCAAATTATGCAAAATTGTTTAGATATTCTAATTCCGCATCTTCAAAAGGGATCAGAAAAAATTTCACGTGGGATAATTGTAATAGCTACAATTGAAGGAGATATTCATTCGATTGGAAAGACTATTGTTGGTACGATGTTAAGAGCTTATGGCTATGATGTGTATGATTTAGGAGCTGACGTTCCTGCTGAAAAAATTGTAGAGAAAGCAATAGAAAGAAAGGCAGATATTATTGGTGTTTCTGCTCTCTTAACGACTACTATGATCGGTCAAAAGAAAGTAACTGATCTTTTAAAAGAAAAGAATCTAGTAAATAAATTTAAGGTTATTTTAGGCGGTGCTCCTGTAACACACGCATGGGTTGAAGAATGTCGTGCTGATGGTTTTGCTGACAATGCCATCGAAGCTGTTAGATTAGTTAAATCTCTTTTAAACCAATAAAAATTGAATTTTTTAAAGAGGAAAAATACTAATGTTATTTCATGACTGGCTAAAGGATGATTCTAAGATTATCTTATTTGATGGTGCTATGGGGACACAATTAATCGAAAAAGGATTAACAACAGGTAAAATCCCAGATATCCTAAATGTTGAACATCCAGAAGTTATTTCTAGCATTCATAAATCCTATTATGATGCGGGTTCAGATATGTGTCAAACAAATACATTTGGCTCAACTCCCTTGAATTTGAAGCGTCATAAGCTTGAAAATCGAATTGGAGAAATTATTGAGAATGCGTTAGAAAACATACAAAAAGTTCGCCCTTCTGAATGTTTGATTGTTGGGGATATCGGGCCTACCGGTGAATTTAGACCACCTGTTGGAAATGCTTCAATTGAGGATTGGTATTCAAGTTTTTCAACCCAAGCAAAACTATTAGAAATAGGAGTAGATCTTTGGCATATAGAGACGATCTCAGACATTGAAGAAATGTTAACAGCAATAAAAGCGGTTCGAGAAGTTTCTAAGAAACCTTTGATTGCTTCAATTACATATAAAAAAACTAAAAAAGGTTTCTTTACAATAATGGGAGATTCAATCGAAAAGTGCATAAGTCTGTTGGGGAAAGAAAATATTGATGTAATTGGAGCAAATTGCACATTAGGGTCGCATGATATGATTGATTTATTAAAAAATGCTATTGAGTTTACTGATAAACCACTTTCAGTAAAACCTAATGCTGGACAACCTATAATTGAAGGGAATAGAACGTACTATGAACAACCTATAGAGGAATTTGCCAGTGATATTCGAGAAATGATCGAATTAGGAGTAAAAATCGTAGGAGGATGTTGTGGTACATCTCCAATAACAATTAAAGAAATCCGAAGAATTATTGATTCTTATTAATATTATGAAATAAAGGAGAATATCTAAATGCCTATTATTAGACCAAAGATCAAAATATTGGATGAAGAACATAAAAGATTGATCTTAGAAGAAGCCAAATCGATTCTTGAAGTTCAGGGTGTTTTCATTGAGAATCAAGAAGCAATTGAAATTTTTAATCAACATGGTATAAATCATAAGGATTTACGTTTTTTTCTACCACCCGATTTGATTGATAAATGTTTAGTAACTGTACCAAGCGAAATTACCCTTTATGATCGAGATGGTAATAAGCATATTTCACTAAAGGAAGATAATGTCTGCTTTGACCCTGGATCTGCAGCAATTTTTATTCTTGATGAAAATACTGGAGAAATTAGAGAAGCTTTATCTAAAGATTATGTTAGATTTTCGAAAATTGTTGAACAATTAAAATATATAGAAGCTCAAAGTACTGCTTTAATATATAAGGATATTCCAAAAGAAGCTCAAGATTGGCATAGGTTATATATTGCTTTATCAAACTGTTTCAAACCAGTTATAACTGGAACTTTTCGAAAAGAAAGTTTTTCAATTATGAAAGATCTTCTTTTAGCTTGTAGATTGTCTGAAGATGATTTGGCAAGAAAACCATTAGCTGTATTTGATGCTTGTCCTAGCCCTCCTCTTAAATGGTCTGATCTTACAACTCAATCATTAATCGACGCTGCAAAAAGCATGATACCCTCTGAATTTGTTTCAATGCCATTAGCAGGAGCTAATGCTCCAATTACATTAATAGGATCCATTACTCAACATTGTGCAGAAAGTTTAGCTGGGATTGTAATTGCTCAATTAACAAAAAGAGGAGCTCCATTAATATGGGGAGGATCACCAGCAATATTTGACATGAAATACGGAACAACTCCTATGGGTGCAATTGAGACTATGATGATTAATTTAGGGGATATTGAGATGGGAAAATATTTGAATTTACCTACTCATGCATATATGGCACTCAGTGATTCAAAAATACCAGATAATCAAGCTGGTTTTGAAGCAGGTATCGGAGCTTTGTTAGCGGGATTAGCAGGAATCAATATGATCTCTGGTCCTGGAATGCTTGATTTTGAGTCCACTCAAAGTATTGAAAAGCTTATAATTGATAATGAAATCATAGGAATGGTAAAGAGATTAATTAGAGGAATTGAGGATTATGGAACTCCTTTTGCTTCAGAAATCTTAAATGATTACAGTAAAAAAGAAGAATTATTATCTCACCATTCCACTTTGAAATATTTCAGAAAGGAATTATTCTTACCAACTCCAATAATTGATAGGATGACACGCGATTCATGGAAGAATTCAGGTTCTAAATCTGCAAGAAAGAGGGCAAAAGAAGAAGCTTTTAAATTGCTAAGTAGATCATCTATTAAACCTATTAATGAAAGTCTCTTAAAGGAGTTAGATAAAATTGTAAAACTATATTTTAAATGAATTTATCCATATTATTAATTATTAAAAAATTCTTTTTATATAACTACTCATCTTAAAAGTTGATAAGATGCCAAAATTAATAGAAAATAAAGAGAAGAAATTTTCTTTATTCCTAAATAGAGACAGGTGTGGAGGTTGTTATGCTTGTATCGCAATTTGTCCTACCGGTATTCTGGAAATAAGTGATGAATTCAATTATAGAAATGCTTATATTCCAAAAGTAAAGGAAGGAAAAGAAAAGTATTGTTTTGGATGTCGTAGATGCGAATATTGTTGCCCTGATTGGTGTATTTATGTTCTGGATGAGGAAGTAATCCAAACTGAAAAAGCTAAAACATAAGAAGGCGAGAAAAAAATGATTATAAAGAATGGAAAAAGGTATTTACAAGAAGGTAAATATGTTATGATGGGAAATGTTGCGATGTCAGAAGGTGCATTGGCTGCCGGTTTGAATTTTTTTGGAGGATATCCAATAACTCCTTCAACTGAGGTTATAGAACATCTTGCTAAACGGTTACCAGAAGTTGGAGGAACTTCTATTCAAATGGAAGATGAAATAGCATCAATAAATGCTGTCATTGGGGCATCTTTAGCTGGTGCAAAAGCAATGACTGCTACTTCTGGACCAGGTCTTTCTTTAATGGTTGAAACAATTTCAATGGCAGCAAATCTTGAGATTCCTTTTGTCTTATGTGATGTTCAACGTGCTGGTCCTGGGAGTCATGGACCCGTAACTGCTCCACATCATAACGATTTAGGATTAATACGCTTTGCGGGTCATGGAGAATTTCAGGTTATAGCATTAGCGCCATTAAACTGCCAAGAGCTCTTTGATCTAACAATAAAAGCATTTAATTTTGCTGAAATTTACCGATGTCCTGTATTTATTCTCTCTGATGCTTATTTAGGACATCTTCATGAGCCTGTTTATATCCCTCCAAAAGAAGAAATAATAAAGAGAGTTATTAATCGTGAATTACCTCAAGATTATAGTAAAAAGTTTTCTTATAAAGACAATAAAACGGGTGAATATATTACCCCAAAACCTCCAATACTCGGTACAGATTATTATCCACTTATACCGCTTCAACTACCCCATAATTCTGAAGGATTTACAATATCTAATGCATTAGAGTTTATGGAAATGTTAATTGAAAAGATAAAGTCTAATATGGATGAAATTTCAATAACCGAAGAATATAGATTAGATGATGCAGATATTATTATCATTGCATATGGTTTACCTGTAAGGACTAGTTATCGTGCAGTTGATTTAGCTAGGGAAGAGGGAATTAAAGTTGGAATATTTAGGTTGATAACAGTATGGCCATTTCCAGATGAAAAAGTAAAGAGGGTTGTAAAAAATGCCAAAGCAGTTATTATACCTGAATTAAATTACACAGGTTTTATCGCTGAACAGGTAGAAAGAGTTAATAAACTTGAAATTCCAATAATAAAAATTCCCAAAGTAGGTGTGTTTCATCATCCAGATGATATATTAAAAATTGTAAAGGAGGTATCTAAATAATGTCAGGTTTAGGTCCAAGATATCCAACAGAGAAACCTGACCATCCATATGTCCAATTCTCAATTGGAGGATATCTTTTTGGTAAATACAATTCCCTTTTTTGTGCTGGATGCGGATATGGTATAATAGGTCATCTGTTTACTCGTGTATTTGAAGATGAAAAAATGGATCCTAAATTATTTCCATTGATTATAGGAATAGGTTGTTACACCCAATTAGTAACATTAGTACATTATGCTTCTCAAAAGGTTTTTGCCCTTCATGGTCGAGCGCCAGCAATAGCTACAGGTATGAAAATGGCAAATCCTAAATTAAAACCTATCATATTTTCGGGCGATGGAGATTGTTTAGGAATTGGTGGAAATCACTTTATTCATATTTGCCGTAGAAACGTCGATTGTGTTATCCTTATTTTTAATAACAGTATATATGGTATGACAGGTGGTCAAGGCGCTCCAACAACATTGTATGGAGCAGAAAGTACAACCACACCTTATAAGATGTTTGAAAATAGAAGTGATGCTGTAAAATTGGCTTTAGTTGCAGGCGCATCATATATCGCGAGAATAACGGTAGCACATCCACGAACTCTTATGAAATACTTTAAAAAAGCTTTAAAGCATAAAGGTACTTCTGTGATTGAAGTGATAACTCCTTGTGTAACATATTTTGGGAGGAAAAATTTGAATAATTTAGGGTCTGAAAATTTAGGATTAGAGGGTGAAAAAATGGATAATACCCTCAAGATGCTTGATTGGATAAAAAGAAATTGTGTTCGTGTGAATCAAGCAAAATTCATGACTGAAGTTGAATTGTTTAATAAATATATTATTGGTGAATTCAGATACGATCGAGGTAAACCAGAATATTCAGAACAATATATTCAAATCCAGAATATTGCAATGGAGGATAAATAAAAATGGCTCGATATGAAATAAGAATAGTTGGTTTTGGAGGACAAGGTATTATTACTTTAAGCAAGATGATAATTACCGCAAGTTCGCTTTATGAAAATCTAGCAGCAACTCAAACTGAGGCATATAGTTCATCAGCGAGAGGAGGAACTTGTTGGGCCGAAGTAGTAGTAGATTTAGATAAAAACGTTAAAACAATTAATTATCCTAAAGCTCTAAGTCCTTATGATTTTTTAATTATTCTTTCTGAAGAATCTGCCAGTCGAATAAATCCTGATAATGTTAAAAAAGATAATAACACTGGATTTTTAATTTGGGATCCTTCTACAATAAAGAAATTTAAAGCAGCGAAAAGAATTAAAAAAGCATTAAGCATTCCTGTTCAAAGAATAGCAGTGGAAAATTTCGGAAACATTGTATTTGGAAATTCAATTTTATTTGGAGCATTTACTGTTCTATCAGGGATTATTTCTGAAGAATCTGCTATTGAAACATTAAAGCGATTTGTACCTAGTTCTCTATTAGATAAAAATTTAGAGGCTTTTGAACTTGGAAAAAAAGAGGCACAAGAATTCCAAAAGCAATTGCAAGAGGAGAATTAGGTAAGATGTATATTGATAAAATTAAAAAAGGCTGGCAAGAATTAAATTCAGAAATTATTGAAACAGGAAAATGTTTATACTGTGGAGCATGTGGGGCATTTTGTGCGAACATAAAGTTTGATTATCACAAAGAAATACCTATTGAAGATGGTTCTTGTAAGGATGTGAGTACATGTCGAGATGGTTTTGGTGTATGTTATAATCTTTGTCCTAAAACGGGAATTGAACAAATTCCTCTTTCTTTGTTAGATAAATGGACATTCGGGAAGGATCAAGATAAGATTCTTGGTCATTACATTGAAATTGTTTCTGTGAAACTAACAGATTCTGCTAAACAAAAGCTTCCTATGGAAGCTGGTCCTTTAACAGCATTGTTACAAACAGCGATGAAGGAAGGATTTATTGATTGTTCTATTGTAACTGATAAGGATGAGAATTTTATACCGTATCCTATACTTGCAACAAATGAGAAAGAATTATTTAGAGGTGTGGGTTATAAACCTTCTCAAAGCCCTACACTTTCCTTAGTAGGAGAAGCTATAAATAAAGAAAATGTTAATATCGCTGTGGTAGGGACACCATGCCAAATACAAGCACTTAGAAAACTTCAGAATCATCCTAGATTTGATTTTGAAGCATATGATTTGGTTACACTTGCAATTGGAACCTTCTGCTTTGGTACATTTTATAATCAACTTTTGAATCAATGTCTTAAAGATTATGATATAAATACAACTGAGATTCAAAAGATTTCGGCAGATAAAAATAATTTTAAGATAAAAGTAACGAAGGTTAACGGAACAAAGGAAATATCATTGAATTATTTATATAATAAATCAATAAGAAATTCTTGTTTTGCATGTTCGGATTATACTGCCGCTTTTGCCGATATTTCTGTTGGACATGTAGGAAGTGAAGATGGATGGAGAACGTTCATTATTAGAACAGAAAAAGGTAAGAAAGTTTATGATCTTGTAATTCAGAAGGGAATTTTTGAGGAAAAATCACTTTCGAAGGATAATGAAGAATTGATATTAGACATTACACGGAATAAAACAGATATGGTAAAAATAGACTCTGTTATTACCCACTCGCCTGAGATTAAAAGTTTTATATTAAGAAATGAAAGAATCGCAAAAGCTTACCGACCTGGGATGTTTGTTATACTATGGCTTCCTGATATTGACTTTTTACCTATGTCAATTTCGAATATTAGGGGTAATTTATTTGAAGTAACAGCTCAAAAAGTGGGTGAAGGAACAGCTAAACTTTTTGAGCTAAAAGAAGGAGATAAGATTGGAATACGAGGTCCCTTTGGAAATTCATGGAATTATGAAGATGGTAGTAATATTCTAATAGTCGGAGGAGGGATGGGAATTGCGGCTCTTACGTCTCTAATTGAACCACTAAAGCACAATAAGAAGAATATAACTGTGACTATTGGAGCTAAAGACGAGGCTTCTCTAATTTTTGCGAATAGGCTTATTGATTTGATTCCAAACACAATGTGTAGTACTGATGATGGATCTGTAGGGAGAAAATGTTTAGTTACTGATACAATTGAAGAGATATTAGCAAAAAATAATATAGACTTAATAATCACATGTGGCCCAGAGATTATGATGAAAAAGGTTCTTGAAATTGCTGAATCAAAGAAAATCAACATTCAAGCATCCTTAGAACGAAAAATGAAATGTGGAATTGGGTTATGTGGTTCATGTTGTATTGGAGAAGATAATAATATTACTGTTTGTAAAGATGGACCAATATTTAATTCTGAACAACTAAAGAAATTTCCTCAATTTGGAACTTATAT
>JBHLOG010000221.1:0-4341 GCA_048940765.1 Promethearchaeota archaeon
AATTATCCATTTGATGTGTAATTATGGTATTTTAATAAGAACTAAACCAATTAAGGATTGGAAGGATAGAAGGAATGAATATGCTCTTTTTAATGATTATTTTCCAACCATTAATTTAGAAGAAGTCAATCAGGAGGAAGCAATTCAATACTTAATAAAAAAATATATAAAAACATATGGACCTGTGTCAGAAAATGATATATCATGGTGGACAGGCTTAACAAAATCAAAAGTAAGAGATACTATAAAGACCTTCGAAGATAGTCTGAAAAAGGTTAAAATTTCAACATGTAAAGGAAATTTTCTAATGAATTATTCCGACATGAATAAATTACAGAAACTTACTAATCTTGACAAACCCCCATTATTATTATTACCTGAACTTGATCCTTATCCAATGGGTTACAAAGAGAGAGAAAGATACGTTAATATTCATAATTATAATAAGATTTTTGATCGTTCCGGAAATATTGCGGCAACGATATTTTTAGATGGATTTGTGATTGGAGTTTGGGATACTGAAGAAAAACCTAAACCTACTATTAAATTTCATTTATTTGATCCAATTGAAAAAAATTTACTTGAAGAATTGTATTCTAAAGCAATTAAGATTGGAGAATTCTATTTCGATAAAAAAACAGAGATTAAGGAATGTCCATCAATGATTCCACTAACAGAAAGAACGGCGGGGGGATTTATGTCTCCACTTAAAAATTGTTAAAAGCTAAGGATATTTAATAATTTTAAAATTCCCAATTAAAATGAAAAATAATGAGTTCAGATAATCTCTTAAAATATTTATTAATTATCGGGGGAATAATAGAATTTTTGCTTGGGATTTTATTTATGTTCTTAAGTATTCTTCTTAAACAATTTGGGAGAGAGAATATACCAATTTTTACCCAAATGGCAGGAGTTTTTGTGTTTTGCTATGGAATACTATTGATCTATTCAACTAAAGATATTGAGAAATATTTAATCATCCTATTAGTTAATATATTGATACGCATTATAGTTATTATATTCAGCTTGTTAAGTTTATTTGAATATCCGGAATTTTCTCTAATTCTACTATTTGCTATTCCCTACGATTTGTTATGGTCCTTATCTATAATTATTTTATTAAAAAAAAGTGGTTTAATTTTTAGGAGGGCAGAAAAATAAATGAGTATTATAATATTAGGCGCATGTGGAGAGATCGGGAGATATATCGCTCTTGATCTAGTAAGGAGTGGTTTTAATGTAACTTTAGCAGATATTAGAGAATCTGAAGGAAATCAACTAGCAAAAAAATTAGGAACTAGAGCTACGTTTCTAAAATTAGATATTAGAGATTTTAATGCATTAATAGAAGTTCTTAAAGAACATAAATTAGTTGTAAATAACATTGGACCCTATTTTATGTTTGGAGATTGGATCCCAAGAGCTACAGTTCAAGCGGGTGTAAATTATGTCGATATATGCGATGATCATGATGCAACTCGCACATTTCTAGATATGAATAAATATATAGAGCGTGAAAACTTGACTTTTCTTATTAATTGCGGAGCATCGGCAGGATTAACAAATATCATGGCAAAAATGGGGGCAAATCAATTAGATAAAGTTGAATCAATAAGAGTTTTATGGTTTGAAGATTCCGGTGAAACAATAGGTTTTGGACAATTAGCTCATTGGGCTCACATTGCTATGGGAAACGTTCCTCAATTTATTGATGGAAAATGGACTAATATTAGAGCTTTAACTGATCGAGAGATAGTTAGATTTCCTGCTCCTCTCGGTTCGATTCCATTATATTATGTTGGTCACCCTGAACCTGTAACACTCCCCCGATATATAGAAACCGAAGAAGCAATATGTAAAGGAGGTATTTTACCAGAATCAGATATTCAATTGACAAAAATTATGGATAAGTTAATTTTGATAAAGGATATAAAAATTATAAAATTGGTTTGCAAATTCTTTCTACGGATTTTTCCTCTTTTAACAGGCAACATTAAAAATAGAGAAATAATATCTTCATTTAGGAGCGATATTATTGGTATTAAAAATCAAAAAGATATGCATTTATCATATGCAGTTGTTGGTTCAGTTGCGAAACTTACTTCAATTCCCGCTTCCATTACCGCACAGATGATCATAAATAATAATATCAAATCTAAGGGGGTATTTCCACCAGAGGGGTGTGCAGAATTAAATCTTGACCAATTTAAAAATGAACTTAAAAAACGAGACATTCATATAATAGAAAGTCATATTTAAACGTAGATTTTTACAAAAAATAAAGGAAATAAATTTCTATAAGAAACTCCCTATTAATATTAAAATTCCCGATATATTAAAATAAATGGACATAATTTAAAGGGAATGAAATTTACCTTAAAACACGTCATTAAAGAAAGGAATGCAAAGCTAAAAAGCATCACAGTACTAAGCCAATAAACTAATTTTGAAGCTGATTCTGCAGGATCTCCAAAAAATGTTACAAAAAGAACAAGAACACCTATAAATATCAATGATAAACCTTCAATCATCCATTCCATTGTAATAATATATTTATTAGCCTGTGTAATTTCTCCAAAATCTTTAACAACTGATTTTGTTGGGATTAAATGAGCAGATCCCCAAAAAATTAATAAAATTGACCCAATTAACAATATCAAATTTATCATCGAATTTTATCACTATTTTAATTGAATTTATAAATTTTTTTCATTTAATTTTTTTCTAATATCAAATTTTATAAGTGTGCATTTAATAATTTAATAAATTATTAATAAATAAATTGGCTTATTATATTTATACTACAAAAATGAACGGGTAATGTGTTGTTGAGATTTAGAAATTTAAACCATTTAAATCAAATCATACTAATTTTTTTAATTATCCTATGTATTTTTTTAATTTCAAATTCCTTTATTTATTCTTCACATGCGCAGACTAATGGTGAGCCTTACACAATAAATCCTGAATTTAAAATATTAGGATTTGGAGAAACTAGTGGTGAGATATTAAATAATAAGTCAATCGAATTCCCTATAACCTCAGAAATGTGGAATTTAACAAATATAAAGTTAAATATCACTAATTTTCAATCTCAACGGGAAATTAGAGATATCGAAACTGACATTTTTTATAGGAAAGATTTGTATAAGGGTAAAAGAGGATATGCAGTGCAATTAAGCATTATAGATACTACAGAAATTTATGCAGTTCATATATATGGATATGAATATGAACCAATTACCACAACTAATATAATTATTCAAATTAATGGATATGATTCTAACTCAAACATTCCAAATGAAACTATATATGCATCCACACAAATAAATAAATCAAGTGATCCAAAGTGGTATATTCAAAATTTTTCTAGCCCTGTCATTCTTACTCCCGGAAATTACTCTTTAGTGATGAATGGAACACAAATGTTACCTTCAGATAATGGTAACTACTATTGGTATTTTACCAATAATCCAAATAATCCAAACTTATATGTATCGGAATGGGATAAAGATATTGGACAATGGCTTGATGGATATACGGGAGAACCTTTTCTATATAAATTAGATCAAAAAGTAATAGATCAATTTAATCCAGAAGAAATTAATATGAATGCTGAAATTGGTGGAATCAACTATTCAATATCTAACGGAATGACTCCTGGTTCTGGTTTTTTAAATGAGAGTGTAAATTTTACCCCAAGTGATCATAATATAAATATTCCTATTAGTATCAATAAGACATTAAACCTAATATTCAATTTAAGTTATAATTTAAAATTCGAAACTCTTTTAACTTATATTGGTTCAGGATTAATAAATCAAGATTTCCCAATTGAGTGGACATTAACTCCACTATTCGAACGATTTCTTAATTATCAATTTTATCAATTCTATTATTCTAAAAATTGGAATAATGTAAATGTCTATCAAAAACAAGGAGAAATCTGGGAAAACAGAACTTCGGATATTTTTATCGTTGAAAATTCTCTAATTATTCCTAATAATACATTAAATGATGCATATGAATGGAAGATAACAGCAAGTTCACCAAATATAGCTTTTAATTTAAATCTTCCTAGTTTAGAATGGAACCCTGGAGAAGAATTACAATTTAATGTTTCTGCTCCTGTTATCGAAGGAAATTTGACATTTTTTTTAATAAATTCACTAGGTTTCGGCTATGAAAATCCAATAGAAACAAGAGAAGTGGTTTCTGAGGATAATATTTTTTATTATGAAATCCCCTCAAACTCACGTGAAGGTATTTATACTATTTTAATATATTGGAATAATAATACAGATGCAGGGATTCAATCAAAAGAATTTCAACTTATTA
>JBHLOG010000222.1:0-4318 GCA_048940765.1 Promethearchaeota archaeon
TCTAATGCTTTTCGCATTAATCTGAAATTTTCTTGAGTAGCATAAGTTCCACCAAATCCTTCTGTTGTTGGACCATAGGGTACATAATCAAGTAAACTTTGTACAGTGGATCTTATTACAGCGATAACATCTGCACCTTGTCTAGCTGCCGCTTGAGCTTGTATAATATCTTCATAAATATTTCCTGTAGCCACAATAACATATATTAATGGTCCCTCCTTATCACCATATTTATGAAGTAGTTCTTCTCTCTTTTTTTTATTTTGAGATATTTTTACTAAAGTTTCTTGAGCCATGACATTAATAGTTGCCTTAATTTCAGAAAAATCCTTTAATGGTAATTCTGCTAAATCTAACTCATTTTTAGCAATTTTTTCTGCAATTTCTTGAGGTGCAAGATTGGTATGTAATATTGCATTACCAATATAAATTGCAGCACCCTTTCCAAGAAGATTTTTCTTATATATATGATCTATTACAATATTAGGAAGAGGTACATCAAATTCATCCGCACCGTCAATTCCTAATAATCTACAAACAGTTCTTTCAATTGTGGTAGTAGTATGCTGATCTATAAATTTTTGAGTTGAAATTGCTATTCTTTTTGCTGTTTCTCTTGCTTCTTTTATTATAGAAAAGTCTAAATTTAACTTACTTTTTAGGTGCTCTCGCTCTTCATTCACTTCTTTTCACTTTTTTTATATTTATATTTAAATTATTGTATATCTTATTAAAGCTGATTATTTACCCCTAGATCATAAACAGGGACATTAACGTTCTTCTTTAATAAATTTAAAAAAAGATTTTTATCAAATTCATATCCATAAGGTGAAGTTGGATTTATAGTAATTGCAATTATGTTTATAGGATTTAATACTTTTAAGATACCACCTTTTTTTTCGAATTTTTCCTTTATTTTGCTACTTAAAAATAGTTTTGTAGCATCTTCTGTTAAAAATGTTACACCTTTATATTTAACTGTAGATTTCATTATATCTTCGAGTAATTTATCTGTAATAGCACCTTTTATTACGATATATTTTGAACTTTTATCTAAATTTTCAATGATATTTTTAGCAGAATCTAATGATGTTTGGACATCTAATAATTTAATGGAATTTGTATGATTAATAATCCCAATTTTTCCCTTTTCTAGTATTTTTTTTGCAATTTCTATGATTTTTTGATCTTCTTCACTTTTTAAATTCAATAAATTAATTGTATGAACTGTTAAATCTATCACATTTTTCATATTTTCTGACACAGAAGCTCCAGTGGAAAGAATTGTGGCTTCAGAAATAATAGGAGATGCAAAGGATCTCCTATCGAAGGCACCATCGATAAGAATTAAATCGCATCCTAGACTTTTTAATTCTAAACAAATTTCTTGTAAGTGTTTATTTATTGATGGTCCTGCTAGTTCAATAAAACCTTCGCTAAGTGCTTTTAAAATCAAAATCTCACCTATTGGTGTATTAAATCTCGTAGTTTTTAATATTTCCATTTTTACTTCGCTTACTTCAAAACTTTGTTTAGCAGTTGCTATAATTGTACCTTTTTTGATATATATCCGAGGTTTTGGTAAGTATGTAATTACATCATATTTTTCTCCATCTCTTCCAATGGAGGTTAAACCAAGTTTAGAATCTTTTAGATTTTTTATTATATAATTTAAAGTAGTAGTCTTACTTACGTTTTTGGCGAGGCCTATTATTGAAATAATCCTGTATTTATTAATTATACTTAAAAAATGAGACATAAAATCCATTTTCTCGCCAATAACTAATAGATTTTTTAATAATAACAGAAGTAAAGCTTAATTATTTAAACTTTAGAATTATTTAGTAAGTTTTTTCCTTCGTAATTTTCTTACTAAATCTTCTGGTTCTATAGTTACTTTTTGACCACTTAATAAAGCACTGACTCCAATTTGCTTCTCGCAATCTTCACAATGACAATTTGGCACATAATCATATGGTTCTTCATATGTGGTTATAACGCCTTCAAAATTTCTTAATACAACACGAGTGTTTCCTTGAGAGATCGTATAATCTGGCATTACAGGAATTTTACCACCTCCTCCAGGAGCATCAACTACAAATGTAGGTACACACAATCCTGAAGTATGACCCCTCAATCCTTCAATAATTTCTATTCCTTGTGCTACACTAGTTCTGAAATGTCCTAAACCTATAGAGAGATCACATTGATAAATATAATAAGGTCTAACTCGAATCTTTACCAACCCCTGAACTAATCTTTTCATTACATGAATACAATCATTTACACCTTTCAATAAAACAGATTGATTTCCAAGAGGCATTCCTGCATCAGCTAACATTTCACAAGCTTTAGTAGAATCTTCAGTAATTTCATTTGGATGATTAAAATGCGTATTAAACCAAATAGGATGGTATTTTTTTAGCATCCCGCATAACTCTGGAGTAATTCTGTAAGGATTTGTAACTGGAGCTCTAGAACCTATACGAATTATTTCTACATGGGGTATCTCCCTTAATTTCTTTAATATATCTTCCATTTTTCTATCAGACATTAATAATGCATCACCTCCAGATAAAAGAACGTCTCTAATAGAAGGAGTATTTTTGATGTATTCAATACAAGCATCTAACTGTGATTGGGGTGGAGACATATCAAGATGCCCAGCAAACCTTCTCCTTGTACAATGTCTGCAATACATAGAACATTTTTCAGTTACTAAGAATAAAACCCTATCCGGATAGCGATGAGTTAAACCTTCAACAGGAGAATCAACATCTTCGCTTAGTGGATCTTCTAGATCGCTACTACATCTATTTAATTCATGAACTGTAGGAATCGCTTGTTTTCTAATAGGATCATAAGGATCATTTGGATCAATTAATGATAAATAATAGGGTGTAATTGCCATCCTATACTCCTGCAATATTTTTGGATCATCTTCTTCTTCCGTTAAAGTAATATATTTCTTAAGTTCATCTAAGGTTGTTATTCTATTTTTGACCTGCCAGTGCCAATCATTCCAATCTTCATCAGTTACTTGTCCAAATAATTCTTTTCGTCTGTTAACTTTCATTTTTTCTTAATTTTTCTCTTTTTTAAGATCTACAAGTAATTAAACGTATTTGTCTTCAAATATTTTTCGCAATGTTTCTGATTCTCTTACTAAGTTTAAAGCAATTTGAGCATGATTTTTGGTGTAACCACAGCCAATTAGCATTCTAACATCTTTCCCAACTCCTTCCGCTCCTAATGCTGCTTTTGTAAAACTGGTTGCCATTGAGAAAAAATAGACGATTCCTTCATCCTTCACGGGCAATATACTTGAAAGTTCAGTATTAGGAATACTAAGGCAGTTTATTGAAATATCCACTTCTTTTCCATTATTGATATCTAAAACTTTATTTAAAATGTCAATAGGGTTTAAAACATCGGCTATTATCACTTCATCACAAAATTCTGTATTTCTTAAAAAATCTGCTCGTTCTTGATTTCTTGCCTGGCCAATAACTTTACCATCTTTCCCAGCCATTTTTTTAGCCATTAATGAGCACATCAATCCAGATTTACCAGTTGCACCTAAAATTAATATAATATTTCCTGGTTTTACCAAATTTCGTACTTGCGCTGGAGCACCTGCTACATCAAGAACGGCTAATGCTAATGTAGATTCCATATCAGCAGGAAGCTTAGCATATATCCCACTTTCAAAGAGGATTGCTTTACCTTTTATTTCAACTCTGTCAAGTTCGGGCTGTATATTTAATATTTTATCAATCCTAAGTGGTGTTAGAGAAAGCGAAACAAGTGTAGCAATTTTATCACCAACATTTACATCTGTTTTACCTTTTAGAGCACCACCAATTTTTTCTACGGTTCCTATTAGCATTCCACCCGAACCGGTCACTGGATTTTGCATTTTTCCGCGTTCTTTTACGATTTCCAATATCTTCTGTTTAACTTTTTCCATATCATCTTGAGCAGCTTCTCTAAGTTGGGTAAAACTAGCCGAATCAATATTTAAATAATCTACATCGATTATAATTTCATTATCATAAATAGTCATGTCATTTGAGATCTTTAAAGCCGGCTGAGGTAAAGCTCCTTTCGGTTCAATAACCCTGTGTGTTCCATATCTATTTCCTTGTTTCATGATTCAACTCAATCCTTTTCATTTAATCTTAGTATTTTTCTTGCCTCATTTGGGTTAGCAATGTCTCTTCCTAATTCTTTTGATATTTTTACAACTTTTTCCACTAATTCACCATTAGATTTTGCTATAACTCCTTTAGATAAATAAAGATTATCTTCAAATCCA
>JBHLOG010000066.1:0-18303 GCA_048940765.1 Promethearchaeota archaeon
ATTATAAATAATGATATTGATATCAAAAAAGTTATTTTTTCAAAAGTTAAGAATTGTCTTGTTGTGAATGATTATCGATCTGGAAGAGAGCTTTACAATACTCATGACTTTAAAGGAAAATGTGTTACCTTAAAAGGAGAACAAATAATTTCTTATAAGTATGTATACGAAACACCTTATATAAAGAGATTAAAAGGATTATTAAGTGCTGGGACACAAAAAGAACAATCTGAAGTATTAGAGTTCGAGATTAATGCATTAAATGCGAAAATTTCAGATTTAAGGGTTGAGTTAGCAAAATTAGAAACGATTCAGAAAGATATTTTCAAAAAGAAGGAATCTTTCAACGATCTTCTCTACAATTTTAATCAAAAACAAAGATTAACATCAAAAAAGAATCAATTATATGACCAAATGCATGAATTAGAAAAGATTAATAGTACTCTTAAAACTGAGATTAAAGAATTAGATCTTCAAATTAATGAATTAAAAACACAAACAGATCCTGAATTTTTCAAATGGAACGATAGAATAAAAGAAATTCCTGACGAGTTAGCTCAACTTAATGAAGAAAAGAAAGAGTGGGATAGAAAATTAAGTGAGAATCTTGAACTTTTAAAAAATGTAAAAGATGAGATAAATGCTAATAGTCATGAAAAAAATTCAACACAAAAAGAGTTTGAAACCAAGAAAGAAGCTTTTGAGAAGGCAGATAAAACAGCATTTGACATATATCGACAATTGGAGAATTTAGAAGAAGAACTTGAATTAAATGAAAAAGAGATTTCAGATTTAAAAGGAGAAATCTTATTAGTACAAAATAAAAAAAGTGAATTAGAAAGGAACAATATTCAAATAACATTAAAATATGAACAAGAAAACATTAAATTAAATTCTTATAATCAAGATCTAGAGTCAAAAAAAGAAGATTTAGCGAGAATCAATTCTGAAATAGGTCCATTAATCTCAGAACAAATTATCAAAATTCGGGCTATAGAGGATATCAAAGCAGACATTTCTAAAATAGATAATGAGTTACTTAAATACTTAGACGTTGATGATTCGATCTTAATTGAAAAAGATCAGATATTGAGTTCTCTTAAAAAAATATCAAAAAATCAGAAAGACATAGAAAAAGATATTAAAGCTGCCATAAAAACAGAAAATAAAATGGAGAAAACATATTTTGATAAATTTAGTGTGCTACTTCAAAACCTTCAAGAGAGAGTAAATAAAAAATTTGAAGATTCACAGATTAAAGCATATTGTTCTCTTGAATTAATAGGTAATTTTGAGAATTTAGGCGTTAATATTAAAGCCGCTACTTCAAAAGAGCAATTGAAATCGTTCACAGCTCTTAGTGGAGGCCAAGTCTCCTTAATTTCGATTTGTTTAATTTTGTCACTTCAAGAAATTAAACCCTCTGCGCTTTCTATGCTTGATGAACCTGGAATGTTTTTAGATGAAAAGAATTCAGAAGTAGTATATCAATTGATTAAATCAACCTTAGAGCAAAATCCGATTCAATTATTTATGTTCTTACCAAAATCCTCAAATTCTTTGTTTTTATTAGCCGAAAAATTAATAGGAATTGCTAGAATAGGAAAAAAAGAAATTTCTTCGGTATTTAAACCAAAAATTGTAACAAAGAAATAATTATTGATTAGAAATGGAATATGAAGATTTATCTGAAGAAATAAATAGAAAGATAGAAGATATTAAAATACGAGTGCTTTCAGGAGAATTGTCGATTTTAGAAATTGAATTAGTCTCAATTTTTGAAAATTTGAAAGATTCTCTTAACATTTATAATATAAATACTTATTCAACAACTTACAAAAGAGTATTTCAACTTCTTAGTCAGAAATTTGAAGAATTAAAGATATTTCTTAGTTATTTAGATAACCAAGATAAATTTTTACAGTTTTTAAGGATGAATCCTAGTGATTATGAAGTTTTTCAACTATTTGGTGATTGTTGGAGAGAACCTTTTATTATTGATAAAATATCTATTAAATTTCTAGAATACTCTAGAGATAGATTGATTAAAGAAAAGGGAATACCCTTAATTATTGAACCAATTGATAAAGTAAAATCAAAAACTAATTTCTTATTAGAGATCCCTGAACAGAAGTTTACTGAAAAAATGTTAGCTTTCTTTAACAGCATTAAAGATAAATTACCTTGTTCATATGATGAGATTTTTGAAGATGAAGTTGATCAAATAAAAATTTTTGAAAATTTTGTCTTTCTTTTACATTTATTACAATTAAATAAAATAAAATATCAAAAAGAAACAAATTTCTTATATTTATAGATGAGATGAATTAAAAATGAATGAATTAACAATTTTAATGCATTTTTTAAGCAAAAAAGCAAGCAATTTTCAAATAGGCGCTACTAAAAAAGAAATTCTCGAAGCTTTGAATATAAAAGACAAAAATAAATCGATTTTATTTCAAAATTTAATTAATAATTTATCTAATTATATTGAACCTCTAGGACTACAAGTTAGATTTAATCCCTTGAATTCTTTTTGGTATATTTCTTTTGATCCAGAAACAACTGAAATAATCTCAGCAAATCCGTTTGAAGGGAACCCCAGATTAGCCGCAACATTATATTGCACTATGATTTGTTGTTTTACTACTTCTGGACAAACTACAATTCAAAAAATAAAAGAAATTAGGAAAAAAAAAGGAGTTATCGAAGATATTAAAGAACTAGAAAAAATGGGATTTGTTATGCTTGATAAAAACTTGAATGTAGTTAAATTAACTCCTTTAATTGGATATCTACTAGATCTAGAAAAACTTTTTTTAAAAATTGCCTTAAAATTGAAAAATAAAAATTAGAAAGTATTATATCTTCAGTAATAAAAGTTATTACAAAATTAATATTTTGTAGTAATTTATAAAATCATTTTGATAATCATAAGGAAACCCTATAATTTTTAAGAAAAGAAGAAATCTGCATATTAGGAATATCAAATTATATATAATAGGATAATGAAAAAGAAGAAAATCAAGAGATTCGAAGTTATTAATGAATCTTCAATGGAATTGGAAGTGAAGTTAAATCATCGAGAAAATGTTGGTATATTTGTTTTTGCTATAATAGTATTTTTAGGTACATATTTTTTTCTTCTTTTTGATATTTATTATTTTAATATAATTTTTCGAGAGATTGGCTCGACAATACTTCCAACTTTTTTATTTTCAATTATATTGCTACCCTTAACTATTTTTTTTAATGTTCTTCTTATAAGGAGTCTATTTTTTACAATTATTTTAAGAATTGATAAAGAAAAGAATCTTCTTTTTCTAATTTATGATTATATGATTTATAAAAGAAGAAAAATCATTCAAATTAATGAAATTAGAGAGATCTATATAAAAGAAAATAAAACACATACTACTTATGGGCTTAAAATGTCTAACTTTACTTTAAATATTGACTTAGCGAGTGGAAAAATTATTAGAGTAATTGGATCTTTAATCCCTACTGAATTAAGAAGACTTAAAAACTTAATGACTAAAAATATTAACCTTTAGATATTAAAAACATACGTAAGAAATAACAAGAATAATCTAAACTTAATAATGAAACATAAAAAATCAATATTTGGTTGTTATTTCTAAAATCATTTCAGCAACTCGGTCGTTGTATGTTTCCACATCTTCAAAAACCTCTATAGTTTCACCACACGTTATAAATACTTCATTTATCGTTATTTTTCTTTTGCTGAAAAAATCAGTTATTTTTGCTTTCACATCTTCAAGTTTTTTCTCTTTATTTCCTTCTACTAAATCAATTTTATTTATACATACATATATTTTATCAGGGAAAAACCTAACATCATTGAAAAATTCAAATTGAGGTTTAAGATCCCTATCAAGCGAGAAAACAGCTATAATCTGCGTGGCGATACGTGAAATTGTTATAATGCCCATTTTTACAACTGCACGAGTTCGATCGCCACCTGGGGCGAAAATTGTATGTGCTTTGTTAGTAGAATCCTCCCGAAAGACAATTCGGTTAGGATGAATAGTCTTTGTTTCCTTTTCATCAAGTGCATCCTCTTTATCACCACCAGGAACAGTTGCCTCTCCCGAGAAATCAGCCTTAACAACTGAGCATTTTATACCTCCTTTTACTTTTTCAATATCTCCTTTTTTTAGATATCTGACGAATAATCGAAGAATACTGGTTTTTCCAACACTAACATCTCCTAATAGACCTATGTTTACCACTTTTTATGCTTCACCTTCTAATAATTTATTTAATAATAATTCATAATCAGGTATGAGAAATTGTTCTAGTAAAGCATTATTATGAGCGTGTATTAGTGCTATTAATATTTCTTTAACATTTTTTGCGTTTTTGGAGTATTTTATTAAATTTTCTCCCGTTGGCTCTTGATTAAAATCTCTTGCATGTTCCTCGAATCCAAATTTTGTAAGTTCTGGTAATGCATTAAAAAAGCCAAAAGCTGAATAACCTTGGTATTGGAAGAATACAAAGAATCTAGTTTTAATATTCTTAATAATTTGAGATAAATATGCTGATGGGTAAATCTCTCCTAAAGTAAGTTCTTCATCTTGTTGGATTACAAAGTATGGGGAGATAGGAGAAACTTGAGATCCATACATTTCTTTTGGGGGTATAGAAATGAAAGGTAACTTTTCTGAGACGATTGTCCAGAGGTCTTCTCTCTTTTTTTCTAATAGTATATCTTTTATTTCATCATACGCAAAATAGAAATCAGATTGAAGTGCTAATAAGGAACTTAAATAGACAGATATTGAAGCAAATGTAGCTTCTAAGACCGGTCGTCTTCCTCCATTAGATTCTGAAGGCTTAACTGCACCTTTCCAAGCTCTTAGTCCAGAATAAGCAAAAGATTTAACATCAAAAAAAGCTCCTGAAAGGAATAGAAAAGAAGGGGGATCACCTTTTTCCCCAGTTAAAAAATCTATTGATTTTTCAATTAATACGCTCTCAAGTTTTTCATCGTGGAACTTAGAATGGACAATGGGCATCATCAACCAAGATTTTTTCTTTGCCAATATAAATACACTCCCTAGGGTAATAATATTAAAATAAATAAGAATTGCTGTATAATTAATTTTTGCTATTTTAATTAAACAATATAATATGCTAATATAATTATTTGGTAATGAATAAAATCAATATAAATTACTTTAATTTAATGATTTTGACTAACTTCTTTAGCTAAGAGTTCTCTCATTTTTGAAGTTATTACATCATATTCAGTTATAGATTTTAAATTAGTAATAGCAATATGTTCAATTATATCTGTATTTTTAAAATAAGCATATTTCAAATTCATATTTGGATTAGTTTCTTTAATTTTAATTAAAGCACCTTTTAAGAAAGTTTTTATAAAATCTTCAGAAGTCTCTTTAATATTCATTTTCTCTGGATTTATAATTTTAATCTCGATTTTATTAAAATCATAAAAATTTAAGACACAGAGTAATTCATCTTCTTTATCATTTCTTTTAGAGAAGATTTTTCTTTTAATATTTGTTCCCTCAACTTTTTCTTTTGGTAATTCTTCTACAAAATATTGATCTTCACTTGATATACCTGCTTTTTCAAGTAATTTTTTTGAATAAATCTCATCAGCGCTATGAAAGGATTTACCTGATAATATGGAATTTAAAGAGTTTAACACTTGTCTTAATTCATCTATCTCTGATTTTAATTGTTCAAGTTGTTCTTTTTTTTTATAGTATATATTTTGGATCATACTGAGTATATTTGACAATTTCTCAGTTTCATTTTTGTTGTCTTTAAGATCCATTGATTTCATATATATTTTATAAGAACTTAAATTTATTTAAAAATTAGTGCTATAGATAAATTAAGTAATTTATTTTTAATGAGTTTATTATGAAATCGATGATAATAACTCCTAATTCAAATGACCCAGAAGTTCAAATTCTTTCTGGTGAATTGAGAAAACGGGGTTATAGTGTTGATTATTTTATTCCCTCCATAATTAAGGTAGAGATTGGTTTTCAACAGAGTTTTTATAAACAATTTGAAGCTCTTGAACCTAAAGCTGCTCTTGTAAGGGGATTTGGGGCGGCTTCTACTCAGAAGATATTCTTTAGACTTGATATTTTAAGAGCAATAGAAGAATATGATGTGAAATTAATAAATTCAAGAGAGTCATTAGAAATTGCGAGTGACAAATTTTTAACCTCAATTTTTTTAGAACGATACCACATCTCTACCCCAAAAACAATAATTTGTGAAGATGCACAAAAAGCCCTACAAGCTTTTGATGACTTAGGAGGAGATTGTGTTTTAAAACCACTTTATGGATCTAAAGGGATTGGAATAACGAGATTAAATGATAAAGCATTTGCAGAAAATGTAATCTATTCCCTTGCACAATTAAATCAAGTTTTCTATTTACAAGAATTTATTCATCATCAGAATCGAGATATTAGAGTTCTGGTATTAGGAGATAAAGCTATTGCGGGGATGTATAGAGTTAGCGATAGTTGGAAAACAAATATTTATAGTGGTGCCAAAGCTAAACCTATAGAATTAACTCATGAACTAAAAGAATTAGCAATTAAAGCCGCAAAAATAACTAAAACGGAAATTGCAGGAGTTGATATTTTAGAAAGTGAAGAAGGATTTTCTGTACTTGAAGTGAATTCAATTCCAGGATTTACTGCATTACAGGATGTTTCAGATATCAATTTAGGAGAAGCGATTGTAAATTATTTTATTGAAAATGCTCAACATTAGATATGAAGCATTATAATGTTAAAAAAAAATTAAAAAAAGTAAAATTTGAATTAAGATAATCGTTTTACAAATCTTCAATAAGACCAATTAATCCAGCTATGAGAACTAAAACACATGCCCAAATTCCCGCACCAAATACTACTAATAGTATAGCCAATATTATTAACACAAGCCAATGGAATGGAATTGGATTATTAGGTTTCAAAGCAACTAGAAATGTTAGAATAACAATTACTAAGCCAATGACAAAAATGATAATTGCATCTAATGTTATTAAAGGATCAACAAAACCATAGTCTTCCATACCAGCAAGCCTCAAGATTATCGTGACAAGCCCTACAATAGCTCCAATGATAACCAGAAATTTCATCAATTGTTCATTTTTATAATGTTTTGTCATAAATTATCATCTCTTTTAGAAGAGTTATTTTAATTAAGATTTCAAATTATAAAAGATTTTAATTTTTTCATTTTTGAAATATGAGAAGTGATAGGAAGTATTTGATAAAACTTTAATTAATCTTTAAAATGATGTTATAAATATGATTCAAAAAAATGATCAATTTAATAGTAAAATTATAGCACATACATATTCTATTGTTGCTCGAGATCCTAAAACTGGTGAAATGGGAGTAGGAGTGCAAAGTCACTGGTTTTCAGTAGGGAGCGTTGTCTCATGGGGTGAAGCAGGAGTGGGGGTAGTGGCTACACAATCCCTAGTTAATAAATCTTTTGGATTACGAGGACTTGAATTTTTAAAGCAAGGAAAATCTCCTAAAGAAGCTGTAAAGATGCTTCTTTCAGATGATGAAGGGAAAGAAGTAAGACAGGTTGCTATTTTGAATTCTCAAGGAAAAGTAGCTACACATACAGGAGAAAAATGCATAAAACATGCGGGTCATATTGTGGGAGAAAATTATTCTGTTCAAGCAAACATGATGCTTACTGATAGAGTTTGGTCAGTCATGGCTAAGGCTTTTGAAAAAAATAATAATTTATCATTACCTGAGCGTATAATTAAAAGCTTAGAAGGTGCAGAATCTGTAGGAGGTGATATTAGAGGTAAACAATCTGCTGCTTTATTGATTGTTTCTGGTAAACCTACAGAGAATAAATGGGAAGATCCAATCATTGATCTGAGAGTGGAGGATCACACAGAGCCATTAAAAGAATTAAGTAGATTATTGAAAGTTTATAGAGCATATGAGCATATGAATAATGGTGATCTTGCGATAGAAAAGGGTGATATGAATAAAGCACTTAAAGAATATGATGCTGCTCAGAAATTATCACCTGAAAATCTTGAAACGACATATTGGACAGCCATATCCTTAGCTAATCAAAAAAAGCTTAACGAAGCATTAATATTGTTTAAAAAAGTGTTTACAAAAGACAATAATTGGCGATTATTAACAGAAAGACTTCCTGATTCCGGATTATTAAATATTAGTAAAAATGAAATGAATCTGATTTTATCACTATAATGATAAAATATTAAGGTTTTTATATTGATAAACTCATAATACCTCGATATTTTTGTGTTTTAAGTAATAAAATAAATGAAAGAAAAATGTGATTGAAGAAAAAATATTGCGGTATAAAAATGAAATTGAGGTTGCAAAAGAGTTATCTAAAAGAAAGTACGCCGATCAAGTCTATTATGATAAATTAATTACTAAATTTGAAAAGATCTTAAGATTTTATGAGGATCTAAAAAACTGGAAGGAACTTACAGAAAATTTACCTTGATTATATAAACTATTTTCTAATCGTTGGTTTGATATAATTCTTTATTAATGAAGGGGAGCATTGCACATATTACAGCTTCTTTAAGAATTTCCTTTCTTGTTATAACATTTTTACTTAAAAAACTGATGGCTCCGGATTCGTTCTTTAAATTTTCATTTCCTGCTAGTTTTCCTATAATTTCACCAATTTCTTTGTCTTTCTCTTGTAAGATCTGGTCAATAACAAACTTAGGATATTCAAAGGCAACACCAGTACCTAGAGAAATCTGCTTTTCTCCATTAATGATTGCGCAGAATTGGAAATCCATAAAACCTGTTTTGGTATAGGGCACTTCAGCTAATCCTGCTTCTATCCCAACCCCAAAAATATTATTCTGAATCTTTTTCTCATTCATTAAATAATTTAATGAACTTTTTGCTCTGTTAATAGCGCCTTTAATAATATTCTTCAATCCTATGGGTTGATTAGATACTTTTGAATCTGTTTTAATGTTATAAACTTTAAAAATCTTAAAAAATTTGGTAAGTGCCTCTTCTACTGCTCTTACTTTAGTAGGATTTAACGATCCTAAACATACATTAAGTTTGGACATGATCTACTTTATTTTTACTCTAATTGTAATAAATTTATTCCAAATTCTTTTTTGAGTATTGTATATATTTTTTGCATTGGTAATCCAATAACATTTGATGAGGAACCATTTATTTTGTTTATGAACAAACTTGCCCTGTCGTTTATTGAATAAGCTCCAGCTCTTCCTTTCCATTCATTAGTTTTGATATATTCTATTATTTCATCATCAGATAATTCGAGAAATTCGACAATAGTGATATCTGAATCTAAGATTATTTTTGGACTTTTAATAGCAGTAATAGCAATACCTGTTATGAGCTTATGTGCTTTTCCAATTAATTTTTTTAGAATCTTGAAAGCTTCGTTATTATTATGAGCTTTCCCAATAATCTCTCCATTAAACTCCACTAATGTATCAGCAGCAATAATGATTGAATCATTATCTTCTTTCAATAGTTTATTCTTTGCGAATAAGGCTTTTTCTTTAGCAGTCTCTTTAACTAATTCAACTGGATCTGAAAATTGTGTTTTAAATTTTTCTTCATTAATGTTTGTCACAAAAATCTCAAATTGAATACTAGCTCGTTTAAAAATTGCGCTTCGATCAATTGATTTTGAAGCTAAAATAATTTTTTTCAATCTTGTTTCCACTTAATTGGAATTTAAAAGCTAATTTATAATAAGTTCATTCTTGTTGTAAATTTTTTTATATGAATTATTTTGAAATTAATAAATTAATTGGTATTGGAAATACATAGCTTTAATTAATTCTAAGAAACAATATATAATAATCATTAGTGAAATCATTAAAATCATGGAATTTTTTATAATCTGGTACTTGATAATTTCATCTTATTTTTTTATAATTCTTTTTTATTATATACATTTTTCATACAGATCTGATATTTTAAATAACATTTTTGGCTTTGCTTCCCTGTTTTTTATTTTTATTCATATAATTTTATTTTTATTAATAATGAATCAAGAAATATTGCTTAGATCATTTTTTGTACCTTTATGGTTTCTCATTTTAGGAATTCCATTAATTACTATAAGTTTTTTAATTGTAACCTCTACAAGTGTAGAGAGTTTGTTTAGAAAAGTGTTTAGAAAGGATTTTTCAAAATTAAGTAAGAAATTAGAAGAAAAAGGTGATTCTTGGAGTAAAGCAAAAAAAGATACTCTTCGAAAGCTAAATCATGTTTTAATTTTTATTGGTCTTTTTCTTATTTGGTACATTGGATTATTTATTGTTAACTTTTATACCGGTACATCCGCAGGAATGGTACCTGAAGAAAATAATATGCTTTTATTATATTTAAGAATTATAGATGAACCAAATGCTATTAGGGAGGTTCTTTTTTCATTAGGGTGGTTCTATTATCTTTTATTTTTCTTTTTTTATTCAGTTTGTTTATTTATGATTGCTAATGAATTTACACGAAAATCAAGGTTTTGTTCTTTCCCTTTTAATTTCTTCTCCAAATTGTATCTTTCTGGAGAGGAAAAAAAAAATTATGGTGCATATCTTTATTTCGCAATAGGTCAGATGTTTGCGGCATTTATATGCCCTCCAATGGTCCTTTTTGCTATTTTAGGAATATCTTCAATAAGTGATTTAATGACAAGTCAAATAGGGATAAGATTTGGAAAGAAGCACATTCTTTGGAATCAAAATAAAACATGGGAGGGAACAATCGCAGGAACATTAACTACATTTTTCTTATGTTTTTTCTTTATTGGCTTCTTATGGTCTTTAATTTTCACTCTTCTATTTTTATTAATCGATATCTTTACAGATAAACCAATTAATTTGTCAGATAATCTATTAATCCCTATTGGTTGTAGTTTAACTTATATATTAATCAGATTCATTTTCGATCTCAATTACTTTACAATTTTTTTAAGTTTGTTTTAGAATAGAATGAAAGTAGGATTTATACAGCAGTAAAAATTTTTAAATCATTCACCTTTAAAGGTTAACAATATGTATTATTTACCTACAAGCGTAATCTTAATTGGATATTTTTTATTGACATTTGCTTATATTATAAAAAATAGAAATGAAAAGATTGAAAAAAAGTTATTTGTCAATGAATTATTAATTGCATTATTATTTCTGATGGCAGGAATCTTATTTCCATTCATGTATCGGTTTCATTCTCCTAATTTACCCTCAGAATCTATAAACTTTTTATGGCTTTTTACTTCTATATTCTTTTTAATCGAGTTAGGATTTTTGATTGGAACTGTTACTTATAACTCGATAATCTCAAAAAAAAATCCTGCGATCATGGCTGAGAGAGATTATGAAAAATATTGCGAAGAATTTAATAAAAATTGGAAAGATGATTTAAAAAGTGAGTATGGTAGAAAACTTTTACACATATTTACGTGCGTTGTTATATTTTTCTTTTGGACTATAGGATTAATTCTTGATGCTATAGGTGTTTTAACTCAATGGGGTTTGGACCATTATAGTTTCTCTTATTGTTTGATTATTACAATTGGATATGGATTTGTGATAATGTTTCAAATAGCAGATCTTGCTCGGTTAAATAAATTTTATATGTTACCCAAATGGGCTAAAAGATGGTATATGGATATGAAAAAGAGTGAATTAGATACATTTGTAGCATCTACACCATTAGTTTTAGCTCTTTCACCTTTCATTTTCGCACCATTTCCAATTTTTGCTTCTGTTGCTTTAATAACGACAGGAGCAGATGGTATAGCGTGCATTATAGGTAAAAAATATGGAAAGTATAGATTAAGAAAGAAATCGGATAAAACTTGGGAAGGTTTTATAGCTGGTGGTTTAGCAACCTTTTTAATTGTCCTTATAGTTCCAATGATATATTATATCTGGTTTCCTATATGCCTTGAAAAAATTATTTTAATGGCTATCATAGCAACTATCTTGTTTTTATTGATAGATGCATTTATTAGACATATTTCGGATAATATTCTAAATCCAATATTAACGGGATTTGGAATGTGGTTAATTTTTATTTTGTAAACTATAAAAAAGAGTTAACCACCAAAATAGATATAAATAAAGACTATTTGATCCCTGTCTTTTAATAGAGTGTCTAAAAATTTATCATGGCGATAACTTTGCCCATTTATAATAATTGAAAGAAGCTTGTTGAATTTTCCTGTCTCTCCATTTTCCCATACTAAATCAATAAATCTTTTTCCATACTTTTTCCCAAAAAATTCAATCAGTTCATTTAAAGTAAGTTCTTTATCGAATTCAAAAGTTTCATATAATTTTTTTGTTACCTCATTAAATGGTGGAGAGAATTCAAGTTGTAATTTCACTTTCTAAATAAGCCCCTTTTGTTTAATTATCTTAAGAAATTAAAATAAAAAAATCGTTAAAAATTTGATGTTAATAAATAATAAAAAAAATAGAGTAAAGTTATTATTAATTTTAATCATCTTCTTGAGCTTCTTTCACAGCCTTCTTGATACCCTTTTTAACACTTCCAGATTTTACAGCTTTTTTAACACCTTTACCAGCGGCTTCTGAGCCAGTGACTCCTTCCACTAATTTTCCCAATCCTTTTGCGAATCCTTTCTTTAGCTTTTTACCAAATTTACTTTTTTTCTTTTTTTCCTCATCGTCACCCATAAATTTTCAACCTACAGTACGTTTAATATTTTTTAATGAATAAATTTTTCTTTAAAATAAATTCTAGTAAATAAATAGTTTATTCTTATATTATCATAATGAAAATATGGTTATTATAAATGTTTTGAAAATTAATAATCAACTTAAGTAAAAATAATGGTTTAATCAGAATTAAAACTTAAATACACTCTTTAGAGTTTTATTAAAATTTTAACAAATATATTCTAATATTGTTAATAGAAATTAACTATATCCAGTTTAATAATTAAAACTACATCAAATGGTTGAAAAATGGCTAAAGTCTTTTTCATCTCAAAAGATAATGTTCGAGATGCTTGGCTATCTGCTGTGGGTCAAGTTTTATATCATGGCGACGTTATTAAAACCGAATATGATAAACCAGAAGATTTACCTTCTAGAGATGCCTCTGTTTTAATAGAAGTCAAGAAACCGTTAAGCAGTCCTATTATGCGTAAGGATAAAATTATGAAAATAAAATCAAAATATAGGAATTCTTATGAAGTATATGGTAGCATTGCGGATACGTATCTAATTGGTTCAATTCAGAGTGGATATATTGAAGAAATCATGGATGGAGTAAATGATAATTTATTATACGAATCCGGTGTAAGTTTTCCATATTCATATCATGATCGAATTTTTAATTATGCTCCATTTTCTCTTGAAGATACAATTCATAAAAATTATGATCTTAAAATTGTGAATGAAGAAATCGTAAAAGGTCATAAAAAGCTATTAAAAGCTGAAAAAGTAAAGAGCTCACCCGATTCTAATATTTGGAAAGTGGAAAATGGCATTGAATTCGATTTAGATAAAAAAATCTCGGAACAATTGGGATTGGAAAAAATTCCAATTGCTGTACTAGATTTCCCAAGAATTAATCAGATTGATTATATTGTTAACAAGTTAAAGGAAAAGCCATATTCACGCAGGGCGCAGGCTATAACATGGAGACCATTAGTTGATCCGTTTCATATCGATCCGCCTTGTCTTCAAAGAATTTATATGCGTATAAAAGAAGGAAAATTATTGATGCAAACTACATGGAGGAGTAGAGATTTATTTAGAGCATGGGAAGCTAATGTAAATGGAATGATTAGAATTCAAAAAAAAGTTGCTGACAAGTTAGATGTTGAGGTTGGTCATTATTTAGATTTTAGTAATTCTCTCCATATTTATGGAAATACAATTTCAGAAGTAAAAGATATCCTAAATCGTATGAAGAATAAAGGAGAACTTCCTGAAGAATTAATTAATTTAATGGAAAAAGACTAAAATTATTGTAGAAAATATTTTCTTAGAAAATTATTATTTTAGTCTTCTATTTAAAAAGTCGAGATTTTATTAAAAAATTAGGGAATAGATTATGAATTTACCATTTAAAATTAATCTAAAAGATAAAGTTGCTGTAATTACTGGTGGTGGGGGAATACTCTGTGGATGCTTTGCAGAAGCCTTGGCTAAATGTGGAGCAAAGATTGCTATTATTGATATAAATAAAGAAGCAGCTGAAAAGGTAGTTGAAAAAATCAAAGGAAATGGTGGGTTAGCTATGGCAGTAATGGCCGATGTTTTAGATCTTAAAAGTTTACAGGAAGCTGAAAATGTTATTTCTAGAGAGTTTGGTTCATGGAGTATTTTAATAAATGGCGCTGGAGGTAATCATCCGAAAGGGACAACTTCAAATGAGTATCTTACTAAAGAAGATTTAACTAAGAAAAAAAAGGGAATATTCACTTTTTTTGATTTAACAAGAGAAGGAATTGAATTTATTTTCGATTTAAATTTTATTGGAACGTTATTATCTACTCAAGTTTTTGCTAAACAATTGATAAACAAAAGAGGTGCTGTAATTATCAATATATCATCAATGAATGCTTATCGTCCTTTAACAAAGATCCCAGCATATAGTGCTGCAAAAGCAGCAGTGAGTAATTTTACCCAATGGTTATCTGTGCATTTATCGAAAGTTGGTATCCGAGTAAATGCAATCGCTCCAGGATTTTTTTTAACTGAGCAAAATCGCCCTCTTTTAGTCAATGAGGATGGATCATTTAAAGCTCGAGCAGAAAAAATCTTAAATCATACTCCGATGGGGCGATTTGGTAAGCCAGAGGAGTTGATTGGGACGCTCTTATGGCTTATTGACGAGAATGCATCTAGCTATGTTAATGGAGTTGTAATTCCTGTAGATGGAGGTTTTTCTGCCTATTCAGGTGTTTAATTTTCATGTAAAATATTATATGATTTTTTTTAAAGAAAGAAGGTGAGATTTAATGGAAATGACTTTTAGATGGTTTGGAGATGAGGATCCCGTACCATTACAATATATAAAACAAATTCCAAGAGTTAAAGGAATTGTTTCTGCTTTATATGATGTACCAGTAGGAGATATTTGGCCTGTTGAGAAAATTAAGTTACTTAAAGAGAAGATAGAATCAGTAGGCTTAAAATTTTTTGTGATTGAAAGCATACCTGTCCATGAAGATATTAAACTTGGACGCTCGACCCGTGATAAATTAATTGATAATTTTAGTCAAAGTATTCGTAATATGGGATCTCTTGAAATAAAAATATTGTGCTATAATTTCATGCCTATATTTGACTGGATTCGCTCTAATCTGGACTTGAAATCTCCTAATGGTTCAAGTACGCTTAGTTATAATCATCAACAACTAAAAAGAGTTGATTTAAGGAAAGAATCATTGGATCTTCCAGGATGGGCAACTCATTACAATAAAAAAGAATTATATGAACTCCTTAATGGATATTCTATAATTAATGAAGAACAATTATGGTTGAATTTAGAATATTTCTTAAGAAGAGTTATTCCCATTGCAGAAGAATATGATGTAAAAATGGGAATTCATCCTGATGATCCCCCATGGTCTGTCTTTAATTTACCACGTATACTTACTAATGAGTCTGCATTGGAACGTCTTATAAATATTGTTGATAGTCCTTCAAATGGGATAACTTTTTGCACCGGAACTCTTGGTGCTAATTCGAAAATAGATTTAATAAAATGTATCAGAAAATTTGGGGCATTAAAACGCATCCCATTTGCTCATTGTCGTAATATTAAACGTACAGATGAATACAGTTTTCATGAAGTTGAACATCCAACTGAATTTGGTGATATTAATATGTATGAAGTTATAAAAGCTTTTGTAGATGTAGGATTTACAGGAGCAATTCGTCCTGATCATGGAAGAATGATTTGGGGAGAAAAAGGAAAACCCGGATATGGTTTATATGATCGTGCTCTTGGTTCAATGTATTTATCAGGGCTATGGGAAGGAATAGAAAAAACGATCAAAACCAAATAAAAATAATTTAAAAGATTTTGGGAAAAATTTTTTTAGTATTTTTTTCAATTTGTTGTTCTAATTCTTTTAAATCGATTCCTTTTAGCTTAGAGATTGTTACTAGAACATCTTTAATCATTGCAGGAGTACCAATCTTTCCTGAGTATTTAACTGGTCCATCGCTTTCAAGCAAAATGAATTCTTTATCAACCTTTAAAACTGTTTTTTTAACTGCAGGGGAATAACTGATTGCGGGTGTAATTGAGAAGTAATATCCTCTATCTACTCCTTCATTTAAAAATTCTTCAGGTCCAGAATACCAGTGAATATTCACATTAGGAATTGTGTATGATGGAAGTAAATCAAAAACTAATTTTTCTGCTCCTTTTGTATGCAGATTAACAGGCAATTCCAAATCTTGTGCTATTAAAAGCATATTTTCAAATATTTTCTTTTGGAGGGGGTATAACTCTTTATCTTTAACAAAATGATGATCTAAACCAATTTCTCCTATAGCACATATTTTATCTTTATTCTTTTTAATTATATTTATAGCGGAATCTAGTTGACTTTCAATATCTTTATTTACATTCACTTCTTCAGGATGAATGCCTAATGCAGCATATATTATATCATATCTGTTAGAAATTTCTAAAATCCTTTCTAAACTAATAAAGCTCATGCCAACAGAGATTATTTTTTCTACTCCTACGCTTTTTGCTTCTTTAATTATCTCATCAATGATTAAATATAGATTAGCATGACAATGAATATCTATTAACACTTTAGAAACCTCAAGAGTATTTTTTAAAATCAGAAAAAATAAAAATTCTACATATTATTTACTTGCTCTCTTAAAAGAGTAATTTTTTTCACTAATTCAAACTTTCTTCTCCAATTAAAATCAGAAGAATCTAAATGATTTTGTAAAGATTCTAGTTCTTTCAATAAATAATTTTTAAGATCGACCTTTGTAAAATGTCCTATATGTTTGGGAAGAGGTTCTATTTGCGCTGCTCTTTTTATCCTTAAATCTGAAATAGCTTTTGCCATTTGTGCTTGAAATCCCTTTGACTGTTCGGGATCAATGTACTCTAATGTATCAAATGAAACCTTTAAACCATCAATAAAAGCTTCAAGATCACTAATATCAATTTTATCTTTATTATTTGCCATAGCTATTAAGAGAAAATCTTTTTTTTAAAAAATATAAGTTCTAGAAGGTAATTAAATATTTATTATTGTTTATTTATCTTTAAAGGAGATTTTACAAATAGTTCGTTTTAAGAACTAAATCATTTTTAAGAAATTAGTGTTCTATTTTAAAAAATAATTAAAATATTTAGATAAGATGATGAAATTATAAACTTAAAGAAGATTTACATTAAAAATGAAAAAGAAATATAGGAGCTTGTAAAAAATTGAATTTTTATATAACAAATATATCATTTAAGAAATATTATTTAAATCTTTTTTATTCAGAAACTTATGTTCTTTGAGGAATTATGTAAACAAAAAGCACTTTTTAAATTTTTTTGTTAATAAATGTAGATTTTTATACAAAAATTGTCTATAAGGTTAAAAAAAAATTTATAATCTATAATAAAGGATAAGAATAACAAGTAGTAATGATTATTTTCTACAAAATATAGTTATCTCAAATATATCATATTTTTAAAATACCACTTTTTTCCAAGTAGATTTCTTAATTATATTTAATACTCAATAAGAACTAATTTAAATGGAATTATAAAATAAAATAGGTGATTTTTTGTCAATACATTCCGATCGAGATATCTCGAATTTATTAAAAGATTATAGCCAAAAACGAGTATCTTTTGATATTGCAATTGAAAAATATGTCAAACCCGGAAATCGTATTTTTATTGATTCAGGGTGCTCTGAACCTATTGATCTTACTAAAAGGTTAATTGAATTAAGTAGAACGCTTCCTGATGTTGAGATTTTACATTTTTTAAGTTTAAGTGATTTAGATTATTATGAAACTGCAGGCGGAATAGAAGATTTATTTAGACATAATGCTTTTTTTATAGGAAAGTCATTACGTAAGTATGTGGAGGCTGGTCAGGCAGATTATACTCCAATGCCTCTTTCAGAAATTCCTAAATTATTTAAATCTGGAAAGATGCATTTAGATACAGCATTAATTCAAGTGAGTCCTCCAGATCGTTATGGATTTTGTAGTTATGGAATTAATGTTGA
>JBHLOG010000223.1:0-4288 GCA_048940765.1 Promethearchaeota archaeon
GATTTTGTTATACTAGATAAGAATCCTCTTGAAGTTCCAAAAGAAAAGATTAAAGATATACAAGTTCTTGAAACAATAATTAGAGGTAAAACAGTTTACAAAAAGAAAATAAAGGCTTTAATTTGATATTCTGTTGATTTAATTTGATATTAGTTAATCCGTAAAGTAAAGATGTTCGTCAAAGCCAGTTTCAGCAATCAAAGATTGACCTAACTTTTGGATAGCTTGTTTGGTGGGATTTTGTAAAATATGTCGTACTATTCTAACAACTTTTTCTAATTGCGTGTCTGAATAATCTTTTATAATTGGATCATATCGACCAAAATTAATGCCAGCAGTATAAACTCCTGTACTACCACGACTTGCGGAGGAAGATACTGACCAATGTTCTACTTTTAATTCTATTTCAGACAAAAGTTTGGAGCAAAAGAACCATTCTAAATAAAGATCCATTCTTTTTGATTTTCTCTTTGTATCTTTTAACATTTTAAAAGCCCGATTTAATCTATCGGGATGAAATTGCCTAAAAACTCGCTCATAATTTTCGGTCATTTTTTCTTTGACATGAGCTTTTATAAGCTCCATAAGTTCTTCTATTTTCTTAGCACGTTCTCCAGTGATTTGGTGTTCAATTGAACTTACATATTGCGCAATAATATTTTGTGCTTGTTGATTACTTGAAGCAGAGGCTAGTTGACTATTTGAAGCAGCTTGACTTCTTGATGGCGGAGTGATCCTTGGTTGGATTTCTGGAGGCATACTATAAATCTCTTTTGGTTGTAATGTAAATAATGCATCTAATTTTGAAGGATCATTTCTAACTTCATTAAATTTTTCTTTTATTTCTTGATTTGAATAACCAATTGACTTTAGATAAAATGCTGCACTAGCTAATTGTTGTTCTAAAGCGGAAGATGTACTATATAAAGGACCAAATTCCTTTTCAATCTGTTCATCAGCTATTTTATTGATCCTACTTTCTTTTATTTCATTCAAATTTAAAGAACCTAATTTTGTAAGAATAAATTGTATTTGATTAGGTGTTAAATAACTTAAATTTCCTGTTGGACCAATCATAAAAGAGATTTTTTCCATCTTTTTAAGTGTATCAGCAATACTCTCTTGACTTCTTCCTTTAGAGATTATTAAGAAATGTTCTAAAAAATTTTTATCAAAACCAGCAATAATCTTGAGATATTTTTCATCAAATTTATTTAGATGCTCACGTAATCCATTTCCTTGGAGATCTGGAGGTAAATTAATTTGATATACTAAAATGTTATCAGAAATCATGTAAATATAGTCTGCCTTTTGCATGAGCATCTAAAAATTATTGTAACTTTATAGTTAAAATTTTCTATTCTTAATAATAAAATAAATTCCAATCTTAAATACTTTACATTAAACATATTTTCGATATTTTTTAGCTATTGTACGTGCTAATTCCATTTGTTCTTTTGTTTCTAAACAACAAGGTCTGAGTTTTCGAAGCCATATTACTGGATCCAATCCATTTGGGATATATCCATTAAAAGCCGCCCATACAACAATCATTATCCCCGTTCTTCCACACCCTGCTACACAATGGACGACAATGGGATTTTTGTTAATCTCAATCTTATTAGTTATTTTTAAAAATTGTTCTATTTGAGAATTTGTAGGAGTGCTAAAATCCGGTATATTGATATGGAAATATTTGAAATCATTGGAAATTTGACTTCGATTATCAAACTCAGAACAATTTATTATCACTTTGATGCCTTCTTTTCTATATATCTCAATCAACGATGCATCTGGCCACCATGATGCCGCAATTTTATTCTTAATGATCCAAGTAAATGGCGTTGTTTTTTCAGGCATTCCATTCTTAGGCCAATACCAAGGGTGCACCATAAGTTCAAAACTAAGATATAAATAATAAAAAGTGGGTATTTCTCCTAATATTATATGAAATATTAATTTTTTATTCAATTTTCCAAAAAGATATTTACAATACGACTTTATTTAAAAATAGATATAAATGAATTTATGGAAAGATATTCCTTCTGGAGATGATCCCCCAGTTATTTTAAACGCAGTCATTGAAGTTATTAGTGGTTCAAGAGATAAATATGAATACAATCGAGAGTGGGATGCTTTTGTATTGGATCGAGTTATTCCTTCCTCCGTCGTTTTTCCTGTAGAGTATGGATTTATCCCACAATCATGGTCAGATGATGATGATCCTCTTGATATAATGATATTAAGTTATGAACCTCTCGAAGTGGGATGTATTGTAAAAGTTCGAGTCATTGGAGCATTAATTGTTGAGGATGAGAATGGAGATGACCCAAAAGTTCTCTCTGTTTTAGTAAATGATGCTCGATTTAGTGGATACACTGATATTGAAGACGTCCATTCACATAAATTGAAAGAAATTCAAGAATTTTACGAAACCTATAAAAGATTAGAACCTCATAAATGGGTTAAATTTAAGGAATGGAAAGGTGCTAAAGATGCTCAAGACCTTGTAGATTATTCAATTCAATTATTTAAGAACAAAGGTTTATGATAAAAATAATGGTAGATAAAGAAGAATTAACAGCTTTTGATACAAGAAAATATCCAATACGGCCACATGTTGGAGTAGGTGTTCTATTAGTAAGAAAGGATCATTTGTTATTGGTAAAAAGAAAATACAATCCAGATGCTGGATATTGGAGCATCCCCGGAGGCCATTTGGACCTAGGAGAAAAAGTAGAATTAGCAGCAGAAAGAGAAGCTTTTGAAGAGACTGGTTTTAAAGTTAAAATAAAAAAATTAGCTGGTATTATCGATAAAATTATGTATGATGATAAAGGGAATATCGAATACCATTATGTGCTAATTAATTATTTTGTAGAACAGATAGAGGGAGCCATAAATCAACCTCCCAAGGCAGCAGATGATGCTCTTGAGGCTAAATTTGTACCATTCCATCAACTTAAAAATTACAAATTAACAGAATCCTTAATTGAGCTTTTAAAACAATTAAAGATTGGCTATGATTAAATATTGATTAGGAGTATTATTCGGATTATCATAATTGCATAAGAAAAGTCTTTTTCTTTTTGTAACAGAAATATAAATGTTTAAATGATAAATCATCATTTTTACACTTACAACGAAATCTAATTTTTATAAATCAAATTAAAGGTGATTATTATAACTATATTATTTTCTAAATTGTGGTTTCCAGCTGATCAATCAAATAAAGTCGCGAAAAGATACATTGATTGGTTAAAAGATAATCCACCCGATAAAACAATTGAAACAAATGTTCGTATAGGGTTTTTATCAGAAGAGAATGGAAATATCTTAGCAATCAGCATGGCTGATGTGATGAAAGGAAAAGAAAAAGAAGCATTGTTTAATGTTAATAAACAGAATGTATTCCTAGCCGCGGGTATCCAAGGACTCAAATACAAATGTGAAATAATATTGGATTTTAACGAGGGATATAAAATATTAAACATGACTGCACCAGAAGTATAAGTATTAAATATAAGAGGTGATATAATGCCATATATTGTTGCAACAATGTGGTATCCAAGTCATAAGCAATCCGATGTTATAAAACAATATCTTAAAATAGTTAAAAAATATCCTGCAGATGAAACTCTTTTTAAACAGCTCTGTGCTCCTGTAACGACAACTAAGAAAGGAATAAAAATTTTAAGTATTTGGGAGGTAAAAGAAGGGAAACTTGAAGCAGCACTAGGCCGTACAGCAAGATTTTATTATGAATTCATAAATGTAGAGGGTTGTGAATATAAAATCAAAGTTTGGTACACATTTGATGAAGCATCTGGAATTTCAGGATTGGAAATTCCAGATTAATTAATATTTAAATTTCTTTTTTTTTTAATTTTCTTAAATTTTTATCATATAATTCCATTTATCAAGATAATTTTAATTGAATTTTTTAGTTCATTCATTATTATGGTTTTGCACTAATCAATCAATTTCAATTAAGACAAAAATCTAAATATTTAAATGACAATTTTTCATATTTAGACATACAACGAAATCTAATAACTAAGAAATCATTAAAAAGGTGTTAAAAATAACAATATTATTTAATAGAGTCTGGTTTCCACCAGATCAAGCAAATAAAATAGCTAAAAGTTACATTGATTGGCTGAAAAATAATCCACCTGACAAAACCATAGAGAAAACGATATGCATCGCCATTTCTGCTGATGAGCAGGGATATATCTTGGTTTATGGTATTAGTGAAATAATGAAAGGAAAGGAGAAAGAAGCTTTA
>JBHLOG010000067.1:0-18220 GCA_048940765.1 Promethearchaeota archaeon
CCAAGTGTTAGAAGAAGAAAGAAGTTATTTAGTTCAAGAGGAACTGGGGTAGGAATTCCCCAAGCAATAGTGGTTCCAACGTTTTCTGTAGAGATATAATATGAAAAATTTCTAAATGCTCCATATGATCCATTCCCTCCAATTAGTTCTTTCTTAAGTATTAAATTAGGTTCTGAATTAGAAGTATTGTATGTAACAGAAAAATCGTCAATAGGATTTATAATGCCTGTTGGAATAAAAGAAAAACCCTGAAAGCCTAGTATTTGAATCATATTAATTATATCAGATGGATTTTCTAGATTAATAGGTTTTATATAGGAATGTTTTATTCCCTCATCATTAACCCAGAATAAATCAAATGAATAATCCTTTAATTGTTCAACATTAAAATCAATTCCACCTAGATGGAAAATTAAACCTACTTGTTCTAAAAGATATTCGGAAAATTCATAATTTGTAGGAGTTGCATCAATAATATCTGTACATAATATATTAATTTCAATTTCACTCATAAAAGCACCCGCCAGAGCAATATAAATTTTTTCACTTGGAGCTAGAGGTCCCCCCTTATAACCTAATGAGTTCCATAAATTGAAATTATATTGATTATCATTAACTTTTTGTATACCTTCACTCAAACCCTCATATTGAATTGATATTGTTGCATAGTTTGAATCAGACGCAAGTGTAAACGAGCTAAAACTTTCAATAAGTTGCTCTAATTCATCTTCTGAAATTGTTACATTAAATATATCTCCGTAGATCTCTGTTGTATTATTGATTTGATCAATTACATTTTCAACTTCTATTCCTTCAAGGAAAGATAAATCTAGGGATTCTAAATTAAAATTAACCTGTTCTATTTCAATATCATATTCTCCTTCAAAAAAATCTAATGAATTAAGTATCATAAAAGTAGAGGAAATATGATAATTTTCCATGTATTCTTGGCTCGTTAAACGTTCGAAATCAAAAGCTTTCCAATACCCATCCATCGGAAAATTACTTGTAAGTTCACTTAGAAAACAATCCCAATTTGGACAAGCTCCAACAAAAGGAAAAAAATTGGGTTCTGATGTATTAACCATGATTAGATCGATCTTAAATTTTCTTTTAATTATCTCGAGTGCTCTTTCTGCTCTTAATTTTGCATCAGAACTCTTCAAATCCTTATCATAAAATAGAAAGCCAGCAAAATTATTGAAATTTGTAGAATAATGAGAAGATATTCCGCTCTCAGTTAAGATTCTTGGAAAAATATCCGGATTTATACCATTTGAAGCACTTAGAAATACATTACATTTATAGAAAGCAGGATCATTTGAGTCAAATTGGGAAAGAATATTAGTGTCATTTGTAAAAAGTGATTGTTTAATGATAGATTTATTTCCAGCCACAAATGCATTAATGCTTTCAGAATAAAGATCAGAACCAGCAATATCTGAAGATTTCAAATGATTATCATTAATCTCTAATACATCTTCTTCTTCTATAAAGATATCTTTCTTAGAATGCTCTATTATTATACTTAATGGGGTGAGAAGGACCATGAAAATTAGAATATAAGTTAAAATTATTTTATTTGTTCTCAATATTTTTACACCCCATCAAAGTGATTCTCTATATATTTCTACGATTTTCTTTTTTCTAACTTTCCTTAATAATAATTTCATTCCTAAGAAAATCATTACAAAAGAAAGTAAGTATATTAGTATGATGTTAAACCAGGGGACATAAATTAGATTTGGCATCCCTAAGAATGTTCCCATCATTTGGCTAGTCACGAGCCAACTTGTAAGCCAACCAATTATAATCCCAATAGTTCCACTACTTATCATTATTATTAAAGATTCGAGAATAAATAGGCGATTAATTTCTCTACCTTTTAAACCCAAAGTTCTAACAATACCAATCTCTTTATATCTCTCGATAATCGTAGAATAAGAAGAAGATAGTAATCCAAAAACACAAATAAATACCGTAGTTAGGGCAATAAGTGTGAAAAGTGTATCTAATACAAAAAAAGCTGATCTTTGTTGTGCTAACATTCTTGCAAGATTAGATATTCCAAAATTATAATCCAAGTGATATAAATTATCAATATTTTCCTCAATATTATGAGCTTCAGATAATTTATCTTCTCGGAGTTTAACAAAAATTTTATCTAGATAAGGTACTGGAGGAATATCCAGAATCTGAATATATACTTCATGTGATATTAACACTCCACCCATTGATGCAGCCATTCGAGTTCCTGAAAATTCTTGAGAAAATCCCGGCATACTTTTTGCAGTCCCAACAATTTGAAAAGGGTATACTTCTAATTCATCACCTCTTTGAATTACAATCCTAACTCTATCTCCCACTAGCAAATCCATGTTTATCGAAATAGCTTCGGAAATAATGCATTTATATGGTTGATTCTCTTCAAATAAGCTATTAAATGTATAATCAATATTTCTAGGAGTCATTTCTATAAACTCACGTTTAATAGTAAAAGGGTATTCTTCATCAATTCCAATTAAAGTTATTTCTTGTGTACTTAATCCCGCATAATCCCCTATTTCTGCTATAAATTCTTTGTTCTCTTCTCCATAAATTTGAGTTAGTTGATAAGGTTTAGCTAACACGGATGATACTTTTTCAATCCCATCGATTGCCATTAGACTTTCTTCAAATTCAGTAGTAATGATTTTAGTAGGATTTATAGAATCTATTTTATTTTGCATCTTTAGTGCTTCTATTCCATTAACTGAATTTCCTTGACTAGCCATCATGCCAAAACCCCCTCCTCCAAAGGGCCCTTGAAAGACATCTTCAGGTTCTTCCCAACCAGTAGTTTCAATAACAAGGTCGGATCCGTATGATAATTGGGTCATAGCAGATAATTGCGCTGATAGTGTATTAATAAGTGATGAAGTAAAAATAACAAAAGAAAAAGATAATGCAAATATAATAATAGTACTCGAATTTCTTCTCTGATATCTAAAAACAAAGATTCTAATGACATTATGTAATTTTCGAGCAAATGGGCGAAACAATTCAATCACCAACCTCAAGATTAATGGAATTAATCCCAATCCCGCAAGAGTTAATCCAATATTAAAGATAAGTAAAATTGCTATCAAGGTTCCAGCAAAGAGTGATAGATCACTTGCAACCATAATTCGAGGAATTATATAAAATATAAATCCCCCATTAAATGCTAAAATAATCCCTACCAAAATTAATTTATAATTCACTGTAGCTTTCTTTTGTAGGTGATATAATGTATCTTCATGACGATATGGGTGAATTGATTCAATTAATTGAAGACGCATTACCTTGAGTGCAGGTGCAATACTAACAATTAAACCTACACTAATACCCATTATATATGACATTAAAATAGACCACCATGTGAATGTAAAAGGTATTTGACCAAATGCCAATGTACTTTGCGAAATTACAGTATTCGCAAAAGGTATTATTACAAACCGGGAAATAATAAATGCAGTAATAATTCCTGAAATAGCTCCAAAATTACATAACAAAAATCCTTGCATAAGTACAATCGCTAAATTATATTTTTTGTTAGCTCCTAACGTTCTAAATATGCCAAATTCCCTAATCCTTTCTTCCACAGAAGTTTTTAATATACCATTAATTAGGACACCTGAAATAAGCATTGCTACAATTGAAACAAACACAAACACAATAACAATAAATACATTGAGAAATTCAGACCATCCTAAGACCCTTAATTTAGGTAAATCTATATTATATTCATTAATTCCAATTGCTATCTGAATATCTGAAACAATATCTTTAATAATAGCTTTAGAGCTTTCTAAATTCCTAATATCATACAAACTACTGCTTCCTTTAAATGTTAATATTAAGTCGCTACACTTTCCAATGAATAAATCATAGCCAAAATAGTAATAAAGAGTATTAATGTCAACAACAATTAAATTTCTATAACGGTACTGTACCGGCCATTTTAAATTGAAATCAAAAATTTTATCGATTACTAGATTTTTAGTACAGTTAATGGTAACATTCCCAAGTGTTAATTCCATATTAATTTCTATTGTATCACCTTCAGAGTACTTGATAATGTCATTGAACCCATAATAAATTGCACAGTGATTTAAAGGTAGCTCATATAAATCAAGCAATTCGTCATAAACAGGAGTCACAAAAGCTCCAAAATTTAATTGATTTTCCAAGGTAAAATTTATTGCTGAAATTGTGCACGATTCTACTTCATTTGTTACGTTTGTTGTATTTAACCCTTCCGAAATATTAACTGATCCCTCTATTTCCATTCTTGGTATAAACTTTTCAATAGTAGTTGTTGACTCTTGAATCGTGTTAATAATAGGTTTATAATCAAAATAGGAGGATCTATTATCAGGTTCTCCAGTGTAGTGTCTTACAGTGATTATCGCATCTTGATTTCCGGAATCTATAGACAAATAGTCCACAAAACCTACAGCAATAGAATCAGATAAAAGCAATACAACTGTAAGAAGACCTATAGAAATAAGCATCCCAACTATCGCTAATATTGCCCTAATCTTTTGCTTTTTAAGATCAAGAAATGCGTATTTAAAAATTAGCTTAATATTTGTCATATGGCTAAGATATCTTCGATTTTAGTTTGTATTTTTTAATTTAGAATTAATAAATCTCCCTCAATTCTTCCAAAAAAATTATTCTCTTCAAGCAATTCCTGTAGAACATCATTAAAATGTTCTGGTAAATTTATAACTATAGAAGAAGGAATACTATTTTTTATTTCATTGACTGGAATTTCAATTTTGCCTTGATTTGCGTAAAGGTATTGAAAAATCTTACTTTTACACTTCTCCTTATTTATCTCGGTCTCTTGTTTTCTTTTCAGTTGCATAATTTCAGTTTCTTTTAAACCACCCACTTTTCCTTCATGGGTTAGTTTTCCATCTCTCATATGGAATACTCGAGTAGCAAATTCAGAAACTGCCGCATCATGGCTTACTGCAACGAAAGTAGCACCACGTTTATTTAGATCTCGAAGAAGATTTAAGATCATTACACCTGTTTTTGAATCCAAATCACCCGTTGGTTCATCTAAAACACAGATTGCAGGATCATTCGCAAAAGCTCTTGCAATGGCAACTCTTTGCTGTTCACCTCCACTCAATTCAGAAGGGGTATGATGTGCTCTTTCATCTAATCCAACTAGTCGTAACAGATCCATTGCTTTCTTTCTTTTACCTCGACGGCTTAATTTTCCTGAAAAATGTAGAGGTACCATAACATTCTCCATAGCTGTCATCTGCGGGAGAAGATTGTAGAATTGAAAAACAAATCCGATTCTTTCACGTCTTATTTCAGCTAAATCATTATCTGAAAGCATTGAGATATTACGCCCCTCTAAAAAGATCTTTCCCCGAGTTGGGGTGTCTAATCCACCTATCAAGTTTAATAAGGTTGTTTTCCCAGATCCTGACGGACCCATAATATCCACGAAATCCCCTGAATCAATTGTTAAATCAACGCCACGTAGTGCTGCTACTGCTGTAGTCCCAAGTAGATAGGTCTTGTGAAGTCCATCAACTACAATTAGATGTTCGTAATCTTTCCCAATTATTTTATCATCAAGGGATTCTACTTTCATCTTTTTCTTTTCAGTCCTCGATTGAGTAAGTATAGCATTTTTTTCTTGCTTAATTTTTTCCTGTTCTTTCTTTTTCAGCCACTTTTTGAAGTCTTTTGAAATCTCTCCCTTCCAGATTGCTAATTTTCCTGTCTCTTCTTCATAATCTTCCATTTCGGGTGTTTTTTTTATTATTGGCGATTTGGACATTTTAAATTCTCTCTACTCTCTTTTTTTCTTTCTTTTAAACATCTATTGGTTTATTTTAAGGAATTTTTTATTTTATAATATCAAGATGGCAAAATAAACTTTTTCAGATCATTAATTTAATTCAATTAATGAAATTTTGATAATTTTTAAAAAATTTAGTTTCTACTTCATTAGAAGAATCAATATGCTTTATTATTTTATACAATAATTAAATTTAATAAGAGCAAAGTAAAATTTTAATTTAATTTTCTTTCTTTTCTTTATTTTTCAAAAATTCTAATATCCTTGCATAAATATCTTTATCTGCTTCCTTTTTATTTGTGAATTTAGCAGATTTCAACCTTTTTGGTAGTTTTACTAGTTCTTTTTGATTATCTCTCTCTAAAATCTTAGGATATTTAGCAATCCATATCGGTTCGTGCTCAACTCCCTTTTTTTCATAGTCAAGTTCAATTATAATGGATGTTTTGAATTTTTCTTGTAAAAATTCTAATAATTCATTTTTTTTACTTAATATTGAACTTTTTATTTTTGAGTTGAAATCCGCATAAAAAGGATCAATCAATTTTTCTTGAACAACATTTAAGTCATAATTCGCATCTAAAAAAATTGCTCCACATATAGCCTCAAACACATCTGCCATAATTCGTGTTCCTTTAATTTGTTGCTTTTCAGTTTTAAATATAAATTCATCTAAATTCATTGTATTTGCAACTTTAGTTAATGCCTTATTCATTTCTAAACCAGCCTTTATTTTTGTTATCTCACCTGGATCATTTATATTTCTCTGATAGAGTTTCAAAATAAAAATAACTTTGATAACAGCATCTCCTAAAGTTTCTAAGAATTCATAATTTCTCGTTCCAATTTCATTTCCCAATTGGGGTGTAGTTAAAGATTCTAATAAAAGATCTTCATTTTTAAATTCATAACCTATAAATTCTTGGAATTTTCTTAATCTTTCCTTCTCGTTTACATACATTATTTAATTATTATTATTTTCAGTTAAATTTAAAAATTTAAACAAAACTTTAATATATTATGGACAGAGGAAATAAAGAAAAAATACTTGAGATGATTGAATCCATTGTTAAAAAAAATTCCGAAATGAAAGATTTCATTTCAAATCTCTCAATACCCTCAAGAAATGATATGTTAATAGAAATTACTCATGATATCATTAAAAAAAATTCCATATTACGAGAATTTATAGGAATGGATTCTCAAATCAAATCGAAAGAAGAAATGGAGCGAGCATCATCTAACATTATAATTGATGATTTTCTTAACAAAATACAAAAGAATCCTTCTAAGAAAGTTATCTACTTAAGAGAATTTCTTGATTTATTCCAAGACTCCATTTCAGAAAATGATAAAGATGTAATCCTTAATTCTTTAAAAGATGAAAAGAATAATGAGAAATTAAAAGAAAGGATGATATCCTTAATAGATATTTTTAAACTTAATTTATAATTCAAATAGCTGAAGTAATATCATTACATATTTTCTTCCTTTAATTTTTATTTTTCCTGTTAAAATCTTTCGAATCACTTTTCCCATCGAAATACTATCGCTTCCAAGAAGTTCTAAAAACATAGGTGTTGTAGTCTCCAATAGCCCATCCCATCCAGCATTTTTTTTTTTAATATTTTCTTTAGATGAATTTTGTATTCCTTCTACGTAAATCTTTCCTTTATCTATTATTAATAAAGCAGCCCATTTTCCATCCTTTGCATTTAACAATACTTTTACTTCAGTATCTTTAAATTTCTCTTTAAATTTTTCATTTTGATTTAATGGCTCGACTTGCTTAGAAACAATTCCGGCGAAACCTTTTAATTTTTTTTTCTCTTCTGACATTTGTATCAAATTTAGAAAGGTTATAATCTTTATTTGTTAAATTTTTTTTCTAATTATAATTTAATTACTTCTCAAATAATTTAAAGATTTAATCTTAATAAATGAAATTTGGATAATATAATATTATTCAAGAAATAGGAAGAATAAGTGAGCTATCGTATAGCTCCCCCAATAAGAACATTAAAAATTATCCATTTCAGAACTACTAAAAAATTCCTCGTAAGCTTTGCGATCTTGAGCAGATATTTTTTCGCTTTTTAAGCCTTCTTTGATGATTATTGGAGCAGCTTCTTTCTCATCATGCTTGATTGACTTTTTTATCGTATAATCTTCTGGATTTGAAGTATCCAATTTGAATTCTACTTCGCATGCTTTACAGAATAATTTTCCATCTCTAGGGATTAAAATATTATCACAGTTCGGACAGAAACGCATCATAGTTTTATTCTTTACGCACTTTTTATGTTTTTTTAATTTTTTCTATTTAAACTTATCGCTTATTCCTTTTATTTATATCAATACTCAATAATTTTATACTGAAATATTAAAAAATGTTATAACCTTATAAACTTAACGCATAACTAACAAAAATGTTACGTTAATACGTATTTAAATTTCTAGCTTAAATTGTTAATTTACTATTAAAAAAAAAATAAAAATGAAATTCATAGTGATGTATAGCAAACAGCTATTTCATAAAAATTTAGAATCCAGATTTGATAAAATGAACATTTAATTAAATAAAAATAATACAAATAAAAGCTCTTCAACGCACTTAATTTATTATAGAAAAAAAATATTTTAAAAAAACTAATAATTTGATGTTTAATATTCATAAAATAGACATATGAAAAAGTGGAATTTTTTTTCTAATGAATAAGAATATTTTAATCATTGCTCATAGAGGTGCAAACAGTATTGCACCTGAAAATACCTTGAAAGCATTTCAAAAAGCAATTGAATTGGGTGCTGATATGATAGAATTTGATGTCCGTAAAACCTTAGATGATAGAATAGTAATTTCTCATGATAATAGCTTAATTCGCATCACTGGTAAACTTGGATCAATAAAAAGTATGACTCTTGAACAATTAAGAGAGTTGGACTTTGGAGAGGGAGAAAAAATACCCACATTAGAAGACCTAATAAATTTAACAAAAGGAAAAATAGGATTGAACTGTGAAGTAAAAGTAAGAGGGATTGAACAAAAATTGGTTGATATCTTTCGAAGTGCTGATATTCTTGACTCAACAGTAATTAGCTCCTTTAAAGACGATGTTATAATAAAAATCCAGCAAATTGAACCAAAAGTAAAAGTAGCTGCTTTAAATCCAAATAAATCTGGATGGATAAGTAGTTGGATTTCAAGAAAAAAAATGATTAAAAAAGCAAGATTTAACAAGTTTTATGCTATTAATCCGATACACTTTCTTATAAATAGAAAATTTATTGATAAAGCTCATTATAGTAATTTAAAAGTTTTTCCATGGACAGTTAATTCTGAATCGAGGATGGAAGAATTAGTAAGATTGGGAGTTGATGGTATAATTACTAATGATGTTCAAACGCTAAAAAATTGTATAATGCGAATGAGTTAATTTTTTTATTTCAATTTCAATAATGTAAAGAGTTGATATAATTTGAGCCAAAAAATAAATAAAACATTCATAATCGGACATAGAGGTGCTTATAGTGAGGCTCCTGAAAATACATTAAAAGGATTTAAAAAAGCAATTGAATTGGGTGCTGATTTTATAGAATTTGATGTACACCAATCTCAAGATGGGGCGCTCGTAGTAATTCATAATGTTGATATACTTAGGAGGATGGGAATCAATCGTTCCATAAACCAAATGAAATTGGAGGAATTACAAAAATTGGACCTTGGTGAAGGGGAAAGAGTTCCTGAATTATGGGAAGTAATAAAACTTGCCAAGGGAAAAATTAAATTGCTCTGCGAAATAAAAGCAAAGGGAATCACAGAAAAAATAATAAATCTCCTAAGAGATGAAGAAGTAATAGATTCTACTATAATTCAATCATTTCTTATTGATGTATTATTAGAGGTGAGAAAAATTGAACCACAATTAAAATTAGCAGCAATTGTACCATTTAACGAAAATTATATCCCTGAATGGAATAAAAGGAAACAACTAATCCAAGATGTTATCTTTTTAAATTTTCCTATTATTGTTACTCGGTTCAAGAATATAGATAAAGAATTTCTTGAATATTCTCATGAACATAATTTAAAAGTATTCGCTTATACATTTAACACTAAAAAAACAATGAAGAGATTCATAGAAATGGGTGTCGATGGAATAATTGTAAATAGTATTTCAAAAGCAATAAAAATTTTTGCACAAAGCGAATAAGATTTAAATTAATCGATAAATATATAATACTTTCTATAAATTCTTATGAGTTCCAATAACGATATTCTGATAATTGGACACGCTGGTGGAAAAAAAATGGGGCCAGAAAATACTATTAAAGTGTTTAAGAAGGCCATAAAATTAAAAGTTGATTACATCGAATTGGATGTAAGATTGTCTAAAGATAAAGAAGTGGTTCTATTTCATGATCCAGACACACTTAATATTACAAAAGTTCCTGGATTGGTAAAAAACAAAACTTTGAAAGAATTAAAAAGCTTAGATGTTGGAGAAGGAGAAAGAATTCCTACCTTACGAGAAGTCATCGACCTTGCTACAAATAAAATCAAATTATTACTTCACATTGCTGCTGCTAATATGGAGCATCAAATAATAAATATATTAAGAGAATATGATTACATTGATATGACAATTATTTCTTGTATGGTTCATCGGTATCTCTTTAAATATCGAGAATTAGAACCAAAATTAAAGCTAGCAGCTCTTGTAAATTTGTATTCTGAAGAATTACCTAAATGGGATGTTCGAAAGAATTTAATTGATAGCGCAGTAAATAATAAATTTTATGCATTAAACCCAGAATATCATATTGTTGACTCCAAATTTGTTACTTATGCTCATCAAAGAAATTTGAAAATTTTCCCATGGACTGTTAATGAAGAAAGTATAATGAGAAATTTAATTGCTATGGGCGTGGATGCAATCATGACTGATGATATTGCCTTATTGCATAAAGTCTTAGGTAGTTCTTATTAATAAAGTATTTTAGTCAAAAGCTATTATTTTATATAATTAAATTATCTACTTTATTTGTCTTTTCATATGTCAACTATAGAATCTCCTCAAAATATAAATTTTGACAAATTATTTTTTCCTAAATCAATTGGGATAATTGGAGTGAGTCGTGATCCTGGTAGCGGAGGATTTTTCCTCAGATGCATGAAGAATCGATTTAAAGGGCCAATCTATTTGTTTAATCCACGTTTAAGCGGACAAGATTTATATGGATATAAAATTTATAGTTCTATTCTTAAGATTAATGAACCAATAGATTATGCAATTCTAGCTGTTCCTGCTCGGTTATGTCCTCAATTAATGGAAGAAGTTGGTCAAAAAGGAGTACCGTTTGCGACAGTTTTTGCATCTGGATTCCGCGAAATAGGGAATGAATCTCTGGAAAAAGAGCTACTAAATATTGCAAAACGATATAATGTCAGAATTATAGGTCCTAATTGTATAGGAGTTTACAATCCCAAAGCTGGACTCTATTTTGCCTTAGAACAATCAAGAAAAGCAGGGAATTTTAGTGGAGTATTTCAATCAGGTGGTATTGCTCAAAATTTATCACAATTAGTCGTTTCTTATGGACTTCATGTTTCAAAGTTTATATCTATTGGAAACTCATTAGATTTGTCACCAGCAGAATTCTTAGAATATTTTCTTAATGATGATTATACAAGAATTATTGGATTATATATCGAAAACTTGAGATCTACGAAACAAGGGAGAAAATTTATGAAAATGGCAAAACAGTGTAATTTGAACAGGAAACCAGTTATTTTATGGAGAGCAGGTTTTGGGGAAGCAACAAAAAAAGCAATTTTATCACATACAGGAGGTCTTGCAGGTAATAACGCTATTTGGACTGCGGTGGCTAAACAAACTGGTAGTTGTATAGTAAATAACTCAAATGAACTTGCAGCATTAGCCTCAACTTTTAATTTAACTCATTTACCAGACACACGATCAGTTGGAGTTATTGGAATTGGAGGGGGATCTACGATAGAAGCTATTGATATTCTTGAAAAATACAACTTAAAAATCCCAAGTCTAACAGAAAAAACAATAAATAAGATGAAAAGATTTCTACCTAACGTAAATACCAATTTTACAAATCCTTTAGATCTCGGAGGTTCAGGTATCCAACCTAATATTTATTATAGAACAATTTTGGCATTGGACAAAGATCCAAATATATCCTCAATAGTATTTATTAAAGATCCTGAAAGATTTGGTAGTTTTCAAGATATACTAGAAGAAATGGGTTTTAAAGATTTAGATCTTAATAGGGAGTTTATAAGATATATATCCAAAGCGAAGAGAATTTGTACTAAACCAATGTATTGTGTCATGCTAAAAATTAATGAAGGTTTTGAGGAATATAAAAGTAGGTATAAATTCAAATTGAAACTTCTGAATCGTAATGTTCCCGTTTTTGAAAGTTTAGAGTTGGCAGGAGTAGTTTTAGATAAAGTAAATTCATACAGAGAATTCTTACAAAAACATGGTAAATTCCCTAAAAGATAAGTAAAATCAAAAATACTCTTTTTTTCCACTTAATTTTTATTATTAGTATCTATTGGCCGACCGGGACTACCTTGATAATAAAATTTTCCCGATTTTCCTCGCCAGCTTTTATGTAGTACTGTATTTGGATATATAACGTTATTATCCGTAGTGAGTGCCCCGCAACCCATAATTATTCCGGGGTATAAGGTGTTATTTTTACCAATTTTAATCTCAAGCATCGTAATTTTACCAAAAATAGAGTTTACAGCATGACTAGAAAGTGCACTAGTTGGATAAATAAATACATTATCCCCAATATCTGTGAACTCTAATCCTACATATGCATCATTATAAATAACATTCTTACCAATCTTATTATGACTTACTCTTCTTAAAGTTCGATTAATAAGCCATGGAAATGGTGATTTTGAAGTTAACCATATAGGATATTTAATTATAAACCCTCTTTTGTGATAATATTTCATCATTCGACCTTCCTCGCTTTTTACATCATCAAGCACCCTCCTAAAAACTCCCTCTTTTGGAGGAGATTTTTTATTCCAGCTTCGAGCCCAGAAAGCGGTGAATTCAATTAAAATAATAAGATATATGTAGTAAAGAATCAAGAAAACAATTGGTAATAGAAATATGTGAATAATGGGAGGTATAGAAAATAAATTAATAAGGCCATATTCCAATAATAGGAAAAGTCCCAAGCAAACATAAAGAGGTACTAAAAAACTTATAAAATTAATTTTAAAAAAATCTAGAGCAGGAAGCTCTACTGTTTTTTCTTGTTTTTCTTCAAAACTTAACTCATCTGTTTTTGATGGTTTATCAATTTCCATAATTTAACTAATATTAACAGATTATAAAAAACTATTTGACAAATATTATGTCTTTTTTTACGATTTTATAATTTCTTCAAGTTTCTTAAATTGTTCTTTTTGCATCAATGGCACAATCTTTTTAAAAGCCATAATAAATGCAACAAATGCAATTAAACCCATTACAAGTCCAAAAAAGTAAGCATTAAACTCTTGAATTAACAATGTTCCTAATAATGGGCCTATAATTTGGGCAATACTATCTAATGTTGAAGTATAACCATTTATTTTTCCAATTTCTTTTGGTGTAACAGTTTCAGTTACTTTACTCATTAACAAACCTCTTGCGCTTGAAACCCCATAACTTATAATTACCATTAAGGTTATGAAGATCCAAGTTGTTGGATAGAAACTTCCAAAAACTCCAAATAGGAAAAAAGTAACCGTTAAAATCAACAATCCAAGTATTGTCATATTCCGTTCACCAAATTTTCGCATACTCGGTTTAAACAATGTAAAACGTACAATTGCGCGTGATACGCCTGAAATTGTCAATAAAATACTCACTCCAAATGTATCAAGTCCTAAGATTAAGCCAATAAAAATTGCTAAGGTTGTAACATACATTGTGAATGAAAATGTATGAAAAGCAAACTGTGTTAATAGATATAATGCTTCTTTATTTTTTCTTAACTTTATTTTTATTTTAATTTCTTTTTTAGCAGTTTCTCTAATCGATTTTGGCCATGATTCCTTTATAAAGAAGGCTGTTATTATAATAGTTAAAAAGGAAAATCCTGCCGAAATCAAACCAGGAAGTGCTATAGGATAGTTTGGGCCAAATATAAAATATAATGATAAAAAACCTGCCAATCCCGGAGCTACAAGACCTGCCAAAGTATGAGCTACCCCAATATTGGTCATTTGAAGTCCTCGCTCTCTAGGAGGTACTCTATCTGTAATAATTGCTTTAGTTATAGGATAATTTCCTCCAAAAATACCATCAACAATTCTAGCAATGAAAAGTAGAGTAAGAGAATTTGAAAATGCTAAAATTAAAAAAGCTGAACAAGTTCCTGCTTCAGCAATTAAAAGCATAGGTTTTCTACCAAATTTATCACTTAGTTTCCCCCACATTGGTGCAGAAAAAAGGGTAAAAATAGCATTTGTTGCTAGAAGTAATCCAATAACTAATGGTGTAGTGTTATATGTTACAATTAATGAAGGTAAATATGGAATTATTATATAAAATCCTAAAATATCAACAAAGAGTCCTATCCATAAAGCGCTTAATTCGGGATATTTAGACTTAATTGAATATTTTTTATTTTGACGATTTGGCAATTGTTGCTCCATTTCTGTATAAATAATAAGGGTTATTGTAAGTTAGATCGGAAAATTTAGAATGCCTTTTAAAATTTCTATCTAGAAAAAATTACTTTTTTTCCATCTAAATAAATTGAATTTTAACATTTCAAAAAGTCAATAATAATCTTATTAACTTCAGAAGCTCTTGTTTTGGGCGATTCATGACCTGCTTTTTCAATAACTCTAAAAATGCTATTGGGAATTCTTTTATGCATTTCTTCAATAGTATTCATTGAACATACTTTATCATGCGAAGCTGCCAATAGTAGAGTAGGACTTTTTATTTGACATAATTTCTCCATTGTATTAAATCCCTTAAGTGCCTCTATTTGGAGTTCAATATCACGTACATTTGGCATAAGAATCGTGCTTTCTCGAATCTCATCTTCAGCTGACCATATTCCAAAAAATTTTTTTTTAGGATTTTCTTTTAGTTCTTTTCGATATTTACGATAAAACCAGATATGAGCGTTATCCCAAAATGCCTTCTCAGGATTTTTTTTAATTAGTTCTAATTGTTCTAATCTATTTTTTTTCAATAACTCTAACCCTACATTATCTGGGGCACCACTGACAGTATTTACTAATACTAATTTATTAACATATTCAGGATATTTTAGAACAAATTGCTGAGCAATAATTCCTCCCATAGAAGTACCTAAAATATGAGATTTTTTTATTTCAAGAAAATCTAACAAGTTTCGAATATCATCCGCAAGCGTTTGCATAGTATAGTGATCTTTAATCCTTTGAGATTTTCCAGCACCACGATTATCAAATGTTATTACTTTAAATTCTTTAGATAAAACAGGAACTTGGCATTTATAGCCTTCTTTTCTTGAACCAAAGCCATGAATTAAAGTTATAGGATATCCTTTACCATGGATTTCATAACAAACTTTAATCCCATTTATATTTGCATAAAATTCAGTCATAATTTATATATTTTAATTTTCTAAGAAATCTAAAATTAGCTTATTAACCTCTGGAGCTTTTTCTAAACAAGATCCATGCCCTACACCTTCAAGGATTACCAATTTACTATTTGGTATTTTTTCATGAATCAATTCACTTTTAGATTTTGGCAAGGTTTTATCATGTGAAGCAGTTATAATTAATGTTTTATTTTTAATTGTTGGTAACTTCTCAACAACATTAAAATTTAAAAGTGCATTTGTTTGATTTTTGCTATCTTGAGGAGTAGAAGGTGCATTTAAAAAGTCCATAATCAAATCCTCTGTTGAGAATAAACCATGTATTTTCTTTTTAGGGTCTACTTTTAATTCCTTTCTAAATTTCCTTGAAAAACCCCCAACTCCATAATCCCAGTATGCTTGTTCTCTATCTTTCAAAATTGCTTCATATTTAGCAATTTTACTTTGTTTATACATTTCAATTCCACTAGGATCACTTGGGAAATTAGGAGTTGTATTTATTAGAATTAATTTATCAACTTTTTCATTATAATTAATCACAAAAGTTTGTGCAATCATTCCACCAAGAGATAATCCAATAATATGTGCTTTTTCAACTTTAAGATGTTCCATCAAGGAATTTATATCATTTGCAAACATTTCCATTAAGTATGGTTCATCAGGGTGATCCGACTTCCCTGCACCTCTATTATCCATTATTATTACTTTAAATCTTTCTGATAATGGACCGACTTGAGCTAATTTCCATTCATCTTTAGTACTTCCAAATCCATGAATAAGAATAACCGGTTTTCCTTCTCCATGAATTTCATAGCAAATTTTTATACCATTCACATCAGCAAATAATTCAGTCATAATTAGTAAAAACTAGGAATAAAGATAAGTTTAATCCTTTAAAAAATCTATTAGAGAATTATTCACTTCGGGAGCATTTTCTAATGGAAAATAATGCCCTCCCTCAAATATGATTAATTTACTTCTTCTTAATTTATTATTTAATTCTATACTTACACTTTTTGGAGATATTCTATCTTTTTCTGCCGCAAGTACTAAAACTTCATTTGATATTTCATGGATTCTATCAATTGTATTTAATCCTGCTATAGCATTGATTCTATTTTCAATATCATGTGGTTGTGAAGAATCCTTAAAAACTAATTCCATTAAATCACTAGAATTAAAGATTCCATGGAATTTTTCTTCTGGTTTCTCATACAATTGTCTAAAAAAACTTCGAGAAAACCGTTGTTTCATTTTATCGAAAAATACTTTTTCAGGATTTTCTTCTTTCTCTTTATGGAAAGCTAATTGGCTTTTCTTGAACATTTCAAGCCCAGATTTATCTACAGGAATCTTTGTGAGAGCTGCTATAAGTACAAGTTTATTTACTCGCATTGGATACTGAAGAACTAAATACTGGGCTATCATTGCACCAGTTGCCCATCCGATTACATGGGCTTTTTGAATACCTAATACATCCAGAAGACATTTAACATCATCAGCAAGAGTTTCTAATTTATAGGGCTCTCTTGGATGATCTGAGTTTCCGGATCCCCTATTATCTAAAGATATCACTCTAAAATAATTGGCTAATGCTGGTATTTGAGCAACCCAAAATTCTTTATGTAAACCAAAACCATGAATTAAGACAATTGGATATCCTTCTCCATGAATATCGTAGCAAACTCTTATACCATTCACATCAGCAAATAAATTAGTCATAACAATTAAAAACTTGGAATGAAAATAAGTATTGTTATAAAATAATTATAAGAATTATTATATCTTTTATTATTTACTTTAATTATTGGTATTAAGGAATAATCTATGATAGAAAACAAATTATTAATCTCAAGCACTACTGGAAGTGATCTTCATGCGATCCACTATTTATACAATAAAAAATCGAGAAAAAAATCGATTCTAATGATGTGTCACGGTTTTAAAGGTGATAAATATGAATGGGGACGTTTTCCTGAATTGGCTAAAGCTTGTAAAAAAGAGGGATATGATGCTCTAATTTTTGACTTTACGGGTTCCGGAGAAAATGAAAGAGTACCTATTACATTATTTAAGCAGATTGCGGATTTAGAATCAGCATATAAATGGGTGCAAAATCAAGGTTATACTAATATTGCTATTTTAGGATTATCATTCGGAGGACTTACCGCATTAGGAGCTAATTTACCAGGAATCATTACCTATATTTTTTGGGCACCAGTGACGTTTCTTCATACCACTGATGATCAATCAACTTGGTTTAAGGACATAAACAAAGGTCCTGTAGAAATACCATCAACCATAGAAGAACGACCCGTTATTATCGATTTAAGTTTTATGACTGATTTTGCGAAGTTTCGAGTAAAAAATCATTTAAAAAAGTTAGATATTCCTATATTAATTGTACAAGGAACTTCTGATAATCAAGTTCCTTATGAATTAACAAGAAAAGCATTTAATCTTATACCAAGTAATGAAAAGAAGCTTATAGAAGTAGATAATGCACCTCATGACTTTAAAAAAGATCATCTGAAAAAGTTTATTAAACATACAATTGAATGGCTGAGGTTGCATTTAGTAGGAAATTGAATAATAACTATAAGTTTTAAATATGTAAAACTAAAATACAATTTACGAAACAAACTTTATCTTATTTTTCTAAAAATTCTATAATAGTTTGGTTAACTTCAGGAGCATTTTCTAAAGGAAAAT
>JBHLOG010000224.1:0-4276 GCA_048940765.1 Promethearchaeota archaeon
TTAATGAACTTAGACTTTTTGATAAAGATGATTGATTTATAGAAAATGGTTCTTCAAGAAAGTCAGACCTTTTACAAAAACCGTTATTGTACACCATCCATAGAATCCAATGGGAATAATTCCTCCTACTTTTTAATATGATTTTTGGTGGATAACTCAATTTTCGTTCTTTTTTTCTTTCTTTTGATAATTCATTAAATTTCTTTTTCCCTTCTGGAGTTATTCTGTATTGGCCTCTCGCAAATTTTTCAATAAATCCTTTAAAGATTAATTTTGTGAAATGACGTGATAATGTAGAAATGGGAATTTCAATTGGTTTTTGCTCAAAATTAGACCACTCACAACTTTCATTATTTGCCAGCATCCAAAGAATTATATGGTCATAATTCTTTCTTTGCAGTTTCGAGGGGTTAAGAATCTCATCAGATGGATAATTTAATTTTCCCATTTTCTATAAAACAAAACATTATTTTCGATATGTATAAATTGGGAACATTTCTATTTATATCTATTTTTCAAAACTTCCACATATCTTCGGAATTTTCGTGGAATTATCGAAAGTGGAACTATAAATGGATGGATATCTACATTTTTCATTGATCATCAATTTGATGATAAAACCAAAATTAAAAATTAAAAAAAAGGATTTGAAAAAAAACTATTTGAGGTGAAAATAGTAGTGAAAAAGAAATCAAAGGTGATTAAAGCACTGATCGGGGCATTATTTTTAATAGGGATCATAGCAATTGTAACTCCAGTGTTAGCTGCTGAATATAATCACGTTTTATTCACGGCAATAGGAGATGATCTAGATTTCCCTAATACTACTGATTTTATCGCAGGGAAGATTGAATTTGGTGAAGACGGTGAACCCGCCTCGGTGAGAGCAGTTTTCCATCAAAAAATCTATGATGACTCAGGTGAAAAAGTGTATGAAATGAAAGGGATTCTCAAAGATGGATTACTTTTAACGACTCATCATTATTTTTTTTGTCCAATCTTTAAGGTCTGGTTTATTAACGTTTCGTGGGTCATGGGTGAGGGAAGGGTTAAAACTAGTGATACCGAGATCTCAGAAATTTTTCGAACCTTGTTTCCAATAATCCTGCCGAATACTGAAGGGAAATACGTATCAGCACCGATTTTAATGTTTATAAGCCCTACAGCTGAATATTGTTTAAAAGATCCCGGAGAATATACTCCAGGAACCTCTGAAAATCCAATTGATATTTTGGAACAAGGTCCGTGGGCCCTTGCTGCGGTTATATGGGAAGTTGATACCCCGATGGGTTCAATGGAATTGCCGGTCGGACCGGTATGCTCTTTGACAAAATACATGGAAATATAGGTTCCATAACGCTAAATCAATAAGTAATATATTCTAAAATCTTTTTTTTTTTTTCCAAAAAACATTGATCTTCAATTTGATGATAAAATTAAAAATAAAAAATAATTTTGAGTGAAAAAAAAAATGACTGAAATTAAAAGACTTACAAAAATTGCACTTATAGTGGATACTATTATGTGGGTCCTATTTGGAGTCATGCTTACCTTTATATATGATATGACATTGAATCCTGAGGGTTGGACAAATCCGTATCTCCCAAGACTGTTTGGGGGAGTTAATTTAATATCTGCTATTTTCGCAATTTTAATGCTTCTCAAAAAGGAATGGGAAGAAATTAAATTGTTATTTGAGTATTTTATAGGGTTACTTATTGTATCATTAATTATTGAAGTTACCGTATATGCTACATTATACCCCACTTTTGGAGCTGCGTGGAGACTAAATGGTTTATTTACTATAACTGTAGAGGCTGTACTTTTAGCTCTAGCAATTGTCACTTATATCAAACAGAGAAGTTAAACACAAAAAATGAATAAATTTTAAATTAAATTTTTTTTTCTTTTTAGTTCTTGATTATAGAAACCTTTCTGAGTAATAAATGAATTTTTCTTAATTTTTTACTTAATAATTAGGAGATGATAAAAGATCCAAATGAAAGTCTTTTTATAAAGGAATTATACACTAGATTTAAAATTATAAAAAGCTTATTAATTCATAAGGATTAATCCATATTAATTAATGTTATGTCTTATTCAGAGCTAAATCAACTAGCGTTGGCAGAAGAGCTTTTTGATACTGGCAAGCTTGATGAAGCTCTTGAAATATTAAATGATGAAAACTATTTCGTGGGGCTTAGTCTTCAGCAAAAAAGTCATTTTCAGTTTCTTAAGGGATTAATTCTCTTTTATCTTAATAAAGGGGAAGATCTTGTTAGTTTAGGCGAGACAATTTATAAAGAAGGTCAAAAATGTAATGATAATCTCCAATCTTTTGATGGATTATATTTCATTATTACTGGATTAGCTATAGCTGGTAAATTTAAGCAAGCGTTCAATTTTTTTAAAGAAATTGAATTAGTAATAAAGTCTATTTCATATGTGTCTAAAGAAATTATAACTCAAAGAAAGGTTCGTCTAAGTGTAACAAAAGCCTTTGTTGGATTGCATAGTGGTAAAGTTGATTTGGTTGAGAAGTATTTAGAATGGATCTTATATTCACAAGAAAAGTTCGATAAATCATTCGAAATCGTCTGGGCTAATCTGATAATGGCGAGTTATTTAATACGAGTAAAAAGCAAGTTTGATCTTTGTAGAGAGCACCTCAAAAAAGCATTATCTCTTGCAAAGGAAATTAAATTTAATCATTACTGGATTGCTGTGTGTCAAATCTATTTTGGAGTATATTATATATCTGTTGGAGAAATGGATAAAAGCTTGAAATATTACATAAAGGGTTTAGAATTATTTAAAAAGATAAAGAGCAGTTTTAATATTGCAACTCTATTAAATAATATGGGGAATTTGTATGGTGAAATGGGTGAATATGAACTCGCTGTGGAACATTTAGAGGAGAGTATAAATCTTTTAGAGCAGAGTCCTCAAGGTTTTTTTTCTATTGAAGGCCCTATTGAAAGTTTAATAACCTTAGCCGTTGAACATGGTGATCACGAACGTGCTCAAAAATACTTTCATCGCTTGGAAAATATACATAAACAGAAAAAAAATGAAAGAATTGAATTTCTTTACAAATTTGATAAAGCCATAATTTTAAAAACAAGTTCTCGAATCCGGGATAAAGTAAAAGCAGAAGAATTATTTAAAGAACTTATAGAAACTGATACTATAAATTTTGATCTTATTATAAAAGCTCATATCCATCTTTGTGATATTCTTCTCACGGAATATCGTATAGAAAATAATATTGAGGTACTTAATGAATTTAATTATTATATTTCCAGACTATTGGATATTGCGGAAAAACAACATTCTTATTTAGTTTTTTGTGAGGCGTTCATATTACGAGCCAAATTAGCTTTAATTAATTTCAATATGAAAACAGCAAGGCGTTATTTAACTCAAGCTCAAAAAATAGCGGAATCTTATGGTATAAAACGATTAGCAATGAAAATCTCATATGAACATGATGAATTACTCAAAAAAACCAAAATGTGGGAGAATCTGAAAGTTTCAGAAATTAATTTTTCTGAACGTTTGGAGCTTACTGGTTTGAACGAGCAAATGGAAAATATGGTAAAAAAACGAATTATTGAAGTTCCGGAGATATCAAAAGAAGATCCTATTATGCTATTAATCTTAACGGAGGGTGGTAATCTTTTATTCTCTAAAAAATTTGTAGAAGATTTTTCTTTTGAGGATAATATTTTAGGAGGTTTCCTAACCACCATAAATTATATTATTAGTGAGGTATTTTCTGAAGGTCTTGATAGGGCAGTTTTTGGACAATATACGCTTCTTATGATGCCCATTGAACCATTTTTAATTTGTTATATATTTAAGGGGCACTCCTATTTTGCGTATCATAAGACTAAGAATTTTCTTAATACCATACAGAATGATAGTGTTATTTGGCAATCTTTACTGAATTTTTTCCACAAGAGTGAATTAGTCCAAGTTAACGGTATTCCATCGCTTGAATCATTGATAACAGAGATCTTTCTTGAGAAAAAAAAAAATTAGAATTATTTTATTCTTACTTCATACAGGAAAGATATGTGTAATGAATAAAACCTTTTTAAACTAATTATCGTTCTTTTTGTTTCCTAAATATGTATTTAGAAACTAATGGTCTATTTAATTTATACAGCCTTTTTTTCTTGTATTGATTCAGTGCAAAGGTACATTAAGTTAATAGTCTCTTTTTTTATACTATATTTAAAACACAAGTTAGCTTATATTAACAAAAATATCC
>JBHLOG010000225.1:0-4268 GCA_048940765.1 Promethearchaeota archaeon
TAGTTGAGATACAATAAAAAAGAAAAAAAAATAAATAAATTTTCTTTATTTTAATAAAATTCAGTTTCTATAGTGGTTGTGCTATTAACGAGTTCTAATGCTGCTCTTGTAGCTTTTAAAATTTTAGCCATATCACCTTTAAGTCTAAATTTACCAGCGAGTAATCCTCGAATTGGGTCTAATTCTTTCTTTAAAACTTGTAACCACGCATCATAAGAACCTGCCCATTCATATGCAGCCTCCATGTCTTCTCCCTCTTTTAAAACTTTAGCATCTGTGCACTCACCATGATATAAACCTACAAACATCCTTATTTCATGATCTAAATTACCAGCAGGTTCAACAATAAAAATAAAATCTCCCTCCCATCCATTAGGCGGAAAACCTTCAGGTCCTGCGGCATCTCGATAGTTTTCGTTTTCATTAACTGCTTCTTTATAGGCATCTGCCCATTCTTGAGTACCAAATTTCATAATATCCCTCTAAATTGAGTTTATTATACTATTTTTTTTATTAGTTTTTTATTTTGATATTTTATTTAATTAAGATTTCAATAAATATTCTAGTTTTTAATATAAACAATAAAGAAGTAAGTGTTTCCTATTTATTTTTAAATTTCTCCTTTTTCCTTCATTTTAGCGATTTCTTCGTCCCTAAGCTTCTTCTTAAAAATTTTCATTGCCAATGTTAGAGGTAAGTTCTTTCTAAATTCAACGTATTTTGGAACAGCGTATGGTTTTAAGCGCTCTCTGCTATATTGAATAATTTCTTCCTCAGTCACTTTGCCTTCATACTCAGGTTTCAATTGGATAAATGCTTTTACACGCTCACTTCCAGGTCTTTCTGTATCTGGAATCCCAATAACACCAGCTAAATCGACTGCAGGATGTTCATAAAGAATATCATCAATAACTCTTGAATATACTTTATTTCCAGAAACATTTATCATATCTTTTATACGATCTACAATATGAAAATAAAAATCGTCATCAATTTCAGCAATATCTCCCATTCTTAGCCATCCATCCTCAGTTAAACCTTTTCCTGGCGTAGGCCAATATCCTTTCATTACCTGAGGACCTTTTATCCAAATTTCTCCACGTTCTCCAAAAGGTACTTCTTTCCCAGTATCAGGATCTACAATTTTTACATTTGTGTCGGGTACTGGTACACCAATACCTCTCTTTGGGTGCTCCATAAATCCCATTACTTTTGACATAGCAGAAAGATTCACACTGATGATTGTAGAAGTTTCAGTCGCACCATACCCTTCACTAACGTAAAAACTAACCTTTTTTTCGAATTCTTCAGCGAGGTCTGTAGGTAGAGCTGCTGCTCCAGATGCATAAAAAATAGGTGTTTTAGGAAGATCAAGCTTTGTTAAGTAACTATAATGTGTTGGAACAGCTAAAACCATGAAAGGTCGCTTATTTTTTATAGTCTCAGCAATCTTAATGATATCTCTTGGATCCATTAAATACATTTTTAATCCCCAAGATATTGATAGATATACTCCCCAATGACCATAGGCATGAAAAACAGGTACACAAATACATGTTGCTGCTTTTCCCATTACTCCAACTTTCATTCTATCCAACATCCAATGGATTGATTGGATAAGAGAGCAGGTAATGTTATAATGCGTTAACATTGTACCTTTTGGTAATCCTGTTGTACCCCCAGTAAAAGGTAAAAGTGCTAAATCTTCCATAGGGTTAATATCAACAGTTTCTTTTAATGGTTCATATTTCTCGATTAAGTTGTCTAAAAGATAATAATTTTCTTCTGTGGGATATTTCATTTCTGGAAATTTATAATCGGGGAATAATTTAGTAGGGGCATATATTATTGTCTTTACCTTCGTTTGGTCTTTTATTTTATTTAGTCTTTCAAGACGTCGATAGGAGCATACTACTGTTTCTGCTCCACTTAATTTTAGTTCATGAATTAAATCAGGAGCTTTATGCAAAATACTCAGTGGAACATGAACAGCTCCTACCTTCATCGCGGCATAGTCTGAAATTATAAATTCTGGACAAGAAGGGAGTATTGTTGCAACTAAATCACCTTTTTTAACACCTAGATTTTGTAACGCATTAGCAAATTTGTCAACCTTCAGTTTAAGTTCTTTATATGTCATTTCTTCATCAGCATATACACAGGCAACATTATCAGGATATTTCAAAGCTGAATCTTCCAAATAATGATAGATATTGATTTTAGGAAATGGTTCCATAGTCTTTTTTAGAGTAAATGGACCTATTTTGTATTGGCTCTGCCAAGGTTTATTTTCATACCTTAAATCCTTCTTATCACTCACTTTTTTCACATTGATTTTTATCTAATATATCTTTTTAATATATTATATTGATTGCCCAATCTAATCCAAGATCTTTAAGCTTTTCCTTAGTAGGGATACCATTCTTATCCCATCCTCGAATTTCATAATAGGCATCTAAAAGAGGTTCTAAATTTACTGTCTGCCCCTTAGCTGGCCCTTCAGGCATTGGTTCGTGTAATAGACGATCAGGAAGGGTATCATCTGCCCTTGTCAATCCTTCTCTAATATTATAAATCCTGGCAAGATTAAAGAGTCTCTCACCTGTTTTTCTAAAATCAACCTCGTTATATTCATAACCCAGTAATTTAGAAATTAGGGATGCCCAATCTTCAGCAGATAGAACTATACCCATAAATTTGCATCCCCCGATTGCGTCAAATACTCCAAAACCGTCCTCTAAATCTTTAAGGATAAAATTTTTTTCTGGAATTTCTTTAAGAGGGTCACCTATATCAGCATCGTTAATAAGCATAAAAGGCATTGATAAAAATGCTGGCCCCTCGATCCAAGCAGCCATATGATCGCCTCCTCGATTTGCCGTAGCATATGCTAATCCTGTTATTTTAGCAGCCCTACTATCATAAGCTGGAAGTTCCAAACCTTTAACCTGCATAGCAAATTTTATAGAATCCTTACCAAGTTTATTAGCCATATTTCTTGTTCCCTCAGCTAACATGTCTCCAATTCCTTCCCTTTTTCCTATTTTAGGTACAAGGTCAACAATAAGGTCAGCATCGCCAAAGTTGAGTTCTATTCCACCAGTGTCTTCTTTAGTCAAAATTCCCTTTTCAAAACATTCTATAGAAAATCCAACAACATTTCCAGCAGAAATGGTATCAAGACCATATTCATTACAAAGGAAATGGGTTAAAGTAATTGCCTCTAAATTATCAACTCCACACATACTACCAAAAGTGCCTAAAGTTTCATATTCCGGTCCTTCTCCTTTACTTTTATATTTTCCTTCTTTGATTTCAGTAAGACGCCCACAGGCAATTGGACATGCGAAGCAGGGTTTTCTTTCAGCAAGGATATTATCATTAATTGCTGTTCCATTTATATTATCAGCACCTGCAAAAATTCCTGTTTGCCAATTCCTAGTTGGTAAACCACCTTTAACATGAACTAAATCAAGCATGACAGCTGTTCCGAATACTTCAAGTGTCATTTTCAATAAACTTTGGTTTACCCAATCGTATCTCTGTTTGGCTTCTTCCTTATATTCTTCAGGTTTCGCGACTTCAATCTTAGCATTTCCTTTAGAAGCTATAGCTTTTAATTTCTTAGCACCCATTACAGTCCCCATTCCACACCTTCCAGCTGCACGACCCCAATTAGGTTCATCACAGTCATTCATTACTGCAGCGAATTTAACCAGATTTTCTCCACCTATACCAATACAAGCTACATTAAACTTCTCACCAAGCTCTTCTCTAATTAATTTTGTGGTATCCGATGTATTTTTACCCCAGAGATGGCTTGCATCCCTAAGTTCTGCCTTTCCATCTTCTGTAACAAGATAAACGGGTTTTGGTGAGATTCCCTCAAATATTATTCCGTCAAAACCAGATCTTTTAAGATCTCTTCCCCAGAAACCTGCGGAGTTCGCTTGACCCCAAACACCAGTAAGAGGAGACTTTGCAACAACACTATATCTTCCAGTACTTGGTGAGGGTGTTCCTGTTAATGGTCCAGTCATGAAAATTAATTTATTTTCTGGTCCCAATGGATCTATTCCCTTAGGTACTTCGTCTATTAAATATTTGGTAGCTAATCCCGCTCCACCTAGATATAATTTTAACGTTTCTTCGTCAGGAAATTCTTCAGTAATTTTGCCATTCGTTAAATTCACTCTTAAAATCTTTCCCATATAACCGTAAATTTTCTTTACACCTCAATAATATCTTTTATTTAATTTCCTAATTTT
>JBHLOG010000226.1:0-4261 GCA_048940765.1 Promethearchaeota archaeon
GAAGAGATTGCTATGTTAAAGGAAATTGATATTAAACCTTTTGCTAATCAAGTACTAAGAAATGCTAAAGAGCTTTTTAGATTCTAAATTTAATTTTTTATCTTCCAAAACTTATTATTATACTTTTCAATCTTCCCACTTTCTCGTAGTTTTTGTAAAATAGGACTCATTTTTTTTGTTAATTGATGTTTTAGGTTAGCTAATGAAATATCGTTATAATATCTTATAAAATAAAGTGAGATTTTGTATTCTTGGATAAGGATTTCATCCACTAATTCCTTTATCTTAAAATTTTGAATATATATAATGGTTTTACATAATCTAAATGATTATATATTCGGTTTGTCATTTCTGCTTTTTTCATTCTTTTCCATTTCATAATTTTTTAACCAACTTTTTTTCCACATACATGACAAATTGTCTGTCCTTTTGGCAGTTCAGCACCACAGTGCTTACAATTAGGTTCATACCATTGGATTTTTTCGGTAATAGGTAGTTTGGCTTGTGGCTCACCCGCTAATCCTAAATCTCCAGGGGGTGTTGGGGGTTTGAAAATATAAGGAAACGGAACATCTCCATCTTCATCGTATTCCCTTAATCTTTTCAGGAAATCTTTCTTATCACTCAGTTTTATTAAATTGAATAATAATAAAAATCTAGATCTTGCATCCTCTATTAAAGAAATCATTAATAACGCGATATTATCAACTTTTTGTATTAGAAGATAACCATTTGAGTCTTTTATGAATAAATATTTGAATTCACCTTTTTTCATTTCAATAATTATCCTCTCAGCTAAAGTGAATAATACCGTAGTAATTGGAGCAATTATCCATTCATTAACACCTCGGGGAAGAGCTGAAGCTAGAGGTAAACCATCCAAAGATGAAATTAATACACCATTTCCTCCTGGAATAGATGCTAGAAATTTTTTTATAGATCTGGATGGAATTGAGGGAATTGGTGATTCAAATCCATAGTAGTTTTCATCTTCGAAAACCATAAAATGTTCATCTTCTTCAATTTCTCTCTGTTTTTGGTGCTTTCTTTTAATTTTCTCTAGTTTTTCTTCGATCTTTTTCTCTTCTTGTTCGATTATTTTGATTATTTCTTTTAAATCAATCCTACAATTAGGGCATAAATCTCTAAAAGGACGTACCATATTATAGAAACACGAGGGGCATCTAATAGAATTTTTGGAAATTTTTACCTTTTCTTCTTCGTTAAATTTGAAGAGCCTTTTAATTTCTTCACAAACTCGTCTACAATCTAAAATCAGTAATCCTAACTTTACATTTTTCGTCGTAGAAACTGTTAATATCAAATTAGAATCTGCTTTAATGATAAGAACACAGCCTTGCGTTCCCCAAACATAGATGTAATCAAATTTTAACTTTTCCATTTCTTTAACACTCCTTTTAGCTAATGAGAGAAGTGCTGCAGTCATAGCTGATATTTTTACTTTATCACTATCTTGCGGAAGGGTTGATGCAACAAGTAAGCCCTCTGTAGATATAATTGACGCTGCTTTCATCTCTGGGATAGATACCAACCACTTTCTTAAAAAATCATCAAGACTTTCAATTGCAGTTTCCATAAAAGTCATATTTTGTGCTTTTCAGTTTTTTTACTCAATATAAATATGGACCTTTTTGTATATAAAATTAATAGCCTTGAATTTAGATATCAAATTTTGAATTTAATTTATAAAGGAATGATCTCGTCCTTTTGAAGCTATTTAAACAAAAAATAAAGCTATAAATATAGTTCTTCAAAATAGTTATTTATGAATAGACAAATTTATCAAAAATATAGTTTTATTATTGTTTTAATCGTTGCGGGAGTAGCATTACCGATAAGTATCATATACCTTTTGTGTTCACTTTTTCCAATAGCTCAATTAATTTGATCTTATTAAAAGAAAACACTAATCTTGGTAAAAAATTGTTCATGAAATACGAGCCATCTTCCACTTCCTCTTTTAGACTATAAAGTTTCTCAGTACGAACATCAGAACCGCGATCAATGAATTCCTTATAATAATAGATTTTATTATTTACAATTATTATTTTTCTTTCATACCCTTCTGGTACATCAATCTTTTTCAAGATTAAGAGAATTTTTTCATGTGATAATTCCTCGTCTTGTTCCTCCCATCCCAAATAGGCAGGCTCAATATGTTCTTGAGCAGGCTCCTTTTCCTCTTCTAATCCTACCATTATTCGGAAATTTAAAGGCTCTAATCCCTCATTTATTCCCGAAATCCTGAACGAAAATGCATGGATATCTCTTATACGCTCAGCATTTTTTATAGCAGACACCCTGCTTCTAATTGTTGTTTCGATTCCATACCATACCCAAATCCTAGATCCTCTCGGATCAATAAAAAGTAATATGCAATCTGAGTCCAATAATTCATATAATGGTGTTTCCTTATCTAACTTTTCTATCTCTTGGAAGTCCTCGTTCTCGTCAGCAAATTCAAATATTCGAACATTATCATTTTCATTCAATCATATCTCCTCTTCTTTTTCATGATTTTTTATATCTTTTTGCTTTAAGTATTGTAACTTTTCTCGAGTTCAATTAAAGCGTTTAAATTTTTCTTCTAGCAAATCATTCATCATTTCTTTATATATTTTTATTAATATTTTTACTACTTTCTACTGGAAATTTATTATTTCCATTTTTTTCTTTTTTCTGTACTAGAAGATCGCTCGTGCTTTACATAAACATCTGCTGCGAACTTAATGTCTTCCATAGTTAAATCCCTCCTGAAAACTTTTTCTAATGTTTTTATCATTCCTTCGCATAAAAGCAGATTAAGTGAGAATCCTTTCTTTTTTAGAATTTCTTGTAATTCCAAGGCATGGTTAACAATTTTCTTGTGTTTATTATTTTTATTTTTAAACCATTCTTCTATTTCAGGTTTTAAGAATTGCTCAATTTCTGCCGTTATAACTAATCTACTAATAATCTCTGGAAAAGTTAATATTCTATGAAGTTTTTTTTGCTTAAGTAATATATCTTCTATTGATTCTTCACCAAATTCAAGTTCTTTTATTAAGTTAAGCTTAATTTGCTCGAAATATTTTCTTTCTTCAACTGTAAGCCTATTATCTTTTAAACTAGTTTCTAAATCTTTAAGATCGTTTAAAATTATTTCTGCTTTTATTTCTTGTTGCATAAACTTATCATCGAATAAAGTTCTAATATCTGGAGCCTTTTTAAGTAAGACAAGTGAATCTGGCTTTACCTTTAGGAGCTTTTCCCTTAGTTTAACCCATTGTGGGCTACTTTCAACTGCTTTCTCGTAACATTCTATTGCTTTTTTAGAATCATTTGAATTTTCATATATGAGTCCTAAATCAAACCATGCATAGCTGTGCTTTGGGTTAATATCCAAAGACTTTTTATAAAACTCAATTGCTTTATCATATTCTCCCATTTCCTTGTAAGATGTCCCTAAACCATGCAGATTATGTTCATCTGGGTGAATATTTGATGATTTTTGGTTATACTTAATTGCCTCCTCATAATTTCCAAGTCTATTATTGATTTCTCCTAAACTGTTTAATAAAGTTTTCTCAGCATTTATAGAATCAAATATGGTCTTTCTCTCTTGCTTATTCTCTATGAGACTGAGCTCTTTCTCTAAAAGATTAAGCGCTTTTTTATAAGAAGCTAAAGCTTGCTCCCGGTTTCCTAACTGATTATAAGCATCACCTAACCAAGAATAGGTTAGTCCATAATTTGGATGAATTTCTATTGCCTTTTCACCAAGTACAACCATATCTTCCCAATATGCTAAATATGATAGACTTTCTAACGACATATACCATGCATGAGGGAAATCTGGCTCTCTTTCTATAATTCTTCTAAAAAATTTCACAGCCCCTTTAAAATCTCCAATTTTATAAGCTTCTAGACCAAGACCGAAGATTTTGTAATTTTCAAATGATTTAGGAAAAAATTTTTCCCACATTTTTTACCCGAACAGTTCTTTGTCTAATTATATTTCTAATTCTTTATACGAGTTAATATAGAGAGTTTGTGCATATTTAACAATTTTGTTCATTTTAGATTTTCTTTATCTAATCAATTTTTTTATCTTGGTAAATGAACCTCAGGAATATCAAGAAAAAATTCCTCTAAGTTATTCGCTCTAATGATTTTTATGAGCTCTTTAAATTTATTAATTATTGATTGTTGTTGGTTTATTTTGTCTATTAAGGTCTTAGTAGAAAATGATGGTGGTCTT
>JBHLOG010000068.1:0-18116 GCA_048940765.1 Promethearchaeota archaeon
TTTATCGACCATTTGCGAAGAGACGACCATATACATTGCTTCTAGACCTGTTAACGGAGGGTTAGGATTTTTTCTCAATTCATAGACTTGTTGTAAAAGTTGCCTATTTTTATTCATTATCTCAATCCCCCGCTTGATATCCTCATCAGTAATCTGTTTTCCTGTCCATTCTTCAATTGCTTTCTTGAATGATTTTAATTCCTCTGCTAAATAGGGAATAGCATGAGGACTTTGAACATTCATAGGGTGTGGTAAATAATATTTAAAATCCACTGGAATATGGATATCCCAACTTGTAAAAGTTTGTCTGATGTGAAGACAACTTTGAGCAATAGTGATTCCATCAAGGTAATCGAATCTTCCCTTTAAGCCTTGTGCTAAACAATCACGACAGAAAGGGCAAAACATTGCAAAAATATGGGGTTCTGAAACATCTTGTGGCTCATGACTACCTAATATTCTTACTGGTAAAATATCTGCTGCATAAAGAAGTTCTTCAGGAACATAAGTGCAGAAAGTTCCTATTACTTTTCCCCCTGTACGTTCTTTCCATTTTTTCGCATAATCATGACGGTTTTCATACCAACTTTTAAACTGTTCAAACAATCTTTATATCCCCTTGATTCATTCTATTTTGGAAAGTTAAAATTAAATTAAAAATTTTATTAAACCTCTATTTTTGACATAACATTATTATCCTAATTCCTTCTCCACGACGCATAACATCAAAGGCTTCATTAATTTCTGAAAGTGGGAACTTATGGGTGATTAATGGTTTAAGCTGAAGTGTACCATTTTTAACCAAGTCGATAATGTGTGGATAATCAACGGGACGGCAACCAAGGCTTCCCATTATTTCCATTTCTCGAAACATTACACGACCAATATCGAACCCATCCCAACGTTTGGGTGAATAACCTACTGCAACCAAACGCCCTCCAGTTCTTAAACTATTAAATGCTTGTTTCATTGTTGCAGGATGCCCAATTGCTTCAAATGCAATATCTGCTCCACCTCCAGTTATTTTTCGAATAGCACCAACAATTTCTCTTTCATCCATATCTTTAGCTAAAACAACTTCTACAGCACCAATTTGTTTAGCAATTTCAAGCTTTTTTGGAACAATATCAACAGCAATAGGTAATCCCCCTGCTGCTTTTATATTTTGAACAACATTTAAACCAATCCCACCACAACCAATTACTACCGCCCAATCACCAGGCCTAACTTGACCTCGATTTTTCACAGCATGATATGGTGTTGAAACAGCATCCGAAATGATACAACTTTCTTCTAAAGACATTTCAGTTGGGAGATGGACTACATCTTTAATAGGAACCTTAATCTGCTCTGCAAATCCTCCATCAATATGATTTCCAAGCATTATTTGATTAAGACAAATATTTTCTCTACCTATTCTACAGTTAACACAATACCCACATGAGAGCACCGCAGGAATAATCACATGATCTCCTACTTTAAAATTTTTTACATCATCACTTATCTCTTTAATACGTCCTGATATTTCATGCCCTAAAATAAGAGGTGGCTGTTTAACTGTTGGTACACCATGTTCTAAATAACCAAAATCAGTATGACATACACCACATGCTTCTATCTCAATTATCACTTGACCTAATTCACCTGAAATATTAGGGTCAGGAAAATTGTCATCTAATTTTAAAGGTTCCTTAACTTTTTCAAAAACGGCTGCTTTCATCTTTCTTTCCTACAATTTGTTTTATTATTATTATAATTTAAACCTAATTCTTATTAAATTTAAAAAAATCAACGATTCTGCCATTTGGGTGATCTTTTCTCTAAGAATGCTTGTAAACCTTCATTTGCATCATGTGTAGACATTAATTCTTTAAGATAAAATTCTTCAATTTCATCTAATTTAGTATCGAAATCAAATCCTAAAGCTTTATTGAATGCTTTCTTTGTATACTGTAAGACAATCGTGCTTAAATTATTGAAAGATTCAATAAATTTGGAAAATTCTTGTTCATATGAATCAATAGGGAACACATAATTGGAAATTCCAAGTCTATGAGCCTCATTAGCATCAAATATTTCACCTAACATAATTAGTTCAAAAGCTTTCTTATTTCCTATGATTTGGGGAAAAGTTAAGACAGCTATTGGTGGGAATACTCCCACTTTAATTTCTGGTTGCCCAAATTTAGCTTTATCTGAGGTGATTATGATATCACAAAATATAGCAATTTCACAACCTCCTCCTAATGCAGCTCCTTTAACGCTTGCGATTGTTGGGCATTTTAATTTATTAAGCTTTCTAAAAATTCCATGGAATTCTTTAATCATTTTAGGAGCTTTATCACCCATATGATCACCAACATCAACTCCTGCAGAAAAGGATTTTCCATTATGATCGAAAATAACTGCTTTTAAAGATACATCTTCGAGAAAACCTTCAAGAGCCTTATTAATTTGCTCCATCATATCTATTGTTAAGATATTCAATGGACCGTTATTGAATATTATTTTTCCTATATGATTGATTTTTTCAACTATAATTAAATCATTTGTCAAATTCTTTTCACTCAATATGGCTATTTTCTTTTAAGCTATTTTAATTCTTTTATCTGATAAAAAAAATTTGTTTTATTTTATTTTAGTTTTTCTCCACATTTACCACAAAACTCGAAATCAGATGGTAAACTCTTTGCTTGACATGAAGGACATGTAACCGATGGAGGTCCCCATAAAAATTCAGGGTGAGAACTTTCTCGTACGCCTCTATAATTTGGAGGACGCTTTTCTACAAATGCTGACATCCCTTCAAGTGGTTCCCATGAAGCATAATGAATTGATAACCAATCTTTTGCATGACCAATTGTTTGATGCCAAACAAGATCTTTCCAGAAATTGACCTGTTGTTTCGTATATCTCATACACTCTGGAAACTTATCAATAAGCTTTTGAGACATTTTATCTACGGCATCATCTATTTCAGCATAAGGTACCACTTCATTTACTAAACCCCATTCTAATGCTTTCTGTGCTGATATTGGTTCACATAGATATAAAATTTCCCTTGCTCGACGATCACCAACAATAATAGGTAACCATTGTGTTGCACCTCCACATGCAACAGAACCTACTCTTGTTCCTACTTGTCTGATAGTGGCATGATCTGCAGCTATTGCAAGATCACACGCCATTTGCCATTCATTTCCTCCACCTGCAACAATACCATTAATTCGTGCAATAGCAGGTTTACCAATATTGCGAAAAACATCATGAGCTTCTTGAAAAATGCTCATCCATTTCCAATACTCAGCAGGTTGTACGGTAAATCTTTCTCTATATTCTTTTACATCTCCACCAGTACAAAAAGCTTTATCACCTGCTCCTGTTAAGATAATAACTGCGATTTTATTATCCCACGCAGCATCATGAAACGCTTCAATCATTTCCATTAATGTAAGGGTTGAATATGCATTAAATACTTCTGGCCGATTAATTGTAACAGTTGCTTTCCAATCTTTTTTTTCATAAATTATTTCTTTAAAATCAAAATCTTTTGGGTCTTTAGGAGTAAAATTTGGTTCTTTTGTATATGTCATTACAAACACTTTAAAACTTATTTTTGATTTCTTTTATTTTTATTATTATTTTTAGATAATTTTCCAAATTAATATAAAATTTGTTAATAGAAATTGATTAGTGGGAATAAAATACCATTAAAAGCACAAATTAGGAGGAATATAAAAAAGAGTAATATTTAAACTTAACATTATTATTATATCTAATGAAGAATCAAGAACACTAGTAATAAATGGGAGACAATAACTTTGGTTTCAGATAAAGAAAAAAGTAAAGATGATAAAAATCTAGATGTTCCACTCAGAGGAAAAGACTGGGAAAAAGGATTTACAGTTGAAGAACATAGAGTAAATGAATATATAGAATTGTATGAATCAATTGGATATGAGGTACGAGTTGAACCTGCTACTCCTGATGAACAAGAGGAATGTCAAATATGTTTTAAAGCTGATTTTGATAATTTACGAACAATCTATATCAAGCGAACAAAAAATAAGGATAAAGAAATGGGTTTGGAAGAATTATTGTAATTTAAATCAAATTATACCTCAAAAGCCCATTCCCCATTTCGCATAATAGGTTCTGCTGTTCCATCTTCCAATATTCCATCAACATCCATTTCTCCCGAACCAATCATACAATCCATGTGAATTTGGCTGGTGTTCCCCCCAGTAGCTATAAATTCTTCCTCCGACATTGTTTCACCATTTTTAAAATTAAAATTGAAACCTCGACCTAAAGCGATATGATTTGAAGCATTTTCATCAATAAGAATATTATAATAGAGAAGACTTGATTGTGAGATAGGTGAACTGTGTGGAACAAGGGCAATCTCACCCAACCGGCTCGCACCTTCATCAGTTTTTGTTATATTTTCTAAAAATTCTTTTCCTTTTTCAGCTTTCAGATCAACAATTTTTCCTTTTGAGAACGTTAATTTAATATCCTCAATAAGATTCCCCCTATAAATGACTGGTTTTGTGATTGTTAAAACTCCTTCTGTTTTATCTTTATGTGGAATGGTAAATACTTCTTCAGTAGGTATATTTGCTACGAAATTAATCCCATTTTGACTTTTAAATCCAGCACTTAACCATAAGTGCCCCTTCGGTAAACCGATTGTTAAATCTGTTCCAGGTCCTACTAATTTTAAAGAAGTATATTGTTTGTTTGTTAAATAATTACTTCTGGTACCGAGTTGTTTAATATGGTCTTTCCAGGCAGATACTGAATCTTTTTGTTTTATTCGACATATTTCGAATAAAATATCCCAGAATTTTGCTATTCACTCTTCAGGTGGAACATTTGGGAAGACCTTTTTAGCCCATCCATCCGTAGGAGCTCCGATTCCTGTCCAATTGTTTGCATTTTTTTTTACTAAATCATTTATAGGCTTATAATGTTTTAATAAAGTTTGAATTATAGTCTTTACGAGCTCTGGATCTTGATTTTCGAAAAAAAGAGGATCGGTAGCAACAATGGTAAGTGTAGCATCACCCTATTTTGTAAAGTCTAGTGATGCATCTCTATACCATAATGGAAATTCCTCAAAAGAATCTCGAGGAGCATTTTGAAGCCTAATTAAGTGCATCTGAGGATCATTCCATAATACTTCAACTAATCTATCACCCATTTGATATGCTTTTTTTACAATTCTTTTGATAAATGAAGCCAATTCAAAAAGTGGTGTGCCGAATCTGGGTTGGATTAACAAACGTTGCCCTTTTTGTAGATTTAACCCTACTTTTAATATTACGTCTACATACTTTTCTAAATTCTCTTCAAATTCAGAAAACATTGGATTTTCACTAAAATTATTAAATTTGGTTAATATTATATCATGATCTCTTTTATATTAAAATTTTACATTTTTGGAGTTTTTCAAAGATTTTGATAGAAAGGAAGTTATTCTAAGTTCTAATTTAATTCTGATATTTTTGGTCAATATTTTTATCTATTTTTTCATTAGTTTAATTTATGTCAAAAATAGGAATCGTTAAATTTGACGATTATGAAGAAGGAACTTCTGCCTCTTGTAGTAAAACTATTACTGAAGCAGATGTAACCTTATTTGCAGGGATTAGTGGAGATTTTAATCCTCTTCACGTGAATGAAGAATTCGCAAAAACTCAAATGTTCGGTAAACGAGTAGTTCATGGAGCCTTTAGTTCAGCATTAATTTCAGCAGTACTTGGTGTTCATTTATTTGGTCCGGGAGCTCTTTATGCATCTCAAAAGGTAGTATTTAAAAAACCAGTATTTATTGGAGATACATTAACTGCTGTTGCAACTGTAACAAAGAAATATACAAAAGAAGGAAAAAGTGGAACTTTACAATTTCTAGATGTAGAAACTAAAGTCTTAAATCAAAAAAACGAAGTTGTTACAGACGGAGAAGCCCAAGTATTAATTATGTAAATTTTTTTTCATTTTTTCAATTTAAAAATTAAAGGAAAAGTAAAATCAATTTTGTAGATAAAATAAAACTATTGGTACTAAATTTCCCTTAAGCGAGAATCTCTCATTTTTTGCGCGATTTACAAGATTATATGCCAGTGAATTTATTGATTCTTCAGCAGAATCAAGATTAAATAGATTTCTATATTTAGAATCATCTGGATTTGAAAAAACTGTTTTTTGCCATTTTAAACCTAACGCATTTGCTTGTAATTGTAAACCTGCTAAAGCCATCCCTGCTTCAATTTCAGCCCAATATTTTAAATTCATAATTTTATGCATAAATCCAGCACATGGTTTCTTCCTGTCAATACATAATAGAATAGCATAATTTGAGAAATTAATGCCTATTCCTTTTTCAGTTTCATCTTTATGATTGTCTGATGTATAATGTTTAAGAAAATGATCATAAGTAATCTTTTCACGTACCTTGATCCATCTATTTAGTACGGAATATCCAACAGGATTATAGATATATAATCCTTTTGGTAAATTAGCAAGATCCTCAACAATAACTATTGGATAAACAGCATATCCCGCACACCCTGAAGCATGAACTCTACCATATCCATTTTTCTCCAAAGTATCTCTGTTTCCATGAGTGGCATGGTCATTTTCTCCTTGACAAGCCCATAATAACTGAGAGATCTCATTTAAATTCGTAAAATTTGGTTTCCTTTTATCCTTTTGGTTAAAGATAGCAGCATCTAATGGAATCCCCTTAAATTTATTTTTATAAATTACGCGATTCTTGTAGCATGTTGGCGTATCTAATAATATAATACTTTTCTCTTCCTCTTTTTGGAGAGGCTCTGATGTATCTTCTACTAAAGCGCCCCTATCCCTCCCACGAACAGCTACTGAATATATAAGGACATAATTTTGATTAAGTGTATTATTAATGAGCTTATTATATTTTTTCGGAGCTCTCGCTCGTTGGGATACTCCAAGTCCCATACTTCCTGCTTTTAATGAAAGATATTGCCAAATAAGACCTACATCCACTAATTCATTTAATTCAATTGATTCCTTCCAAATCAATTCAGGATAAAGCTCCATAGAATATTGGGTTTTCTCTTTATCCGTAATTAATGTTAATTCTTTATTTTTATACAAATATATTCCTCCCGAATAATCATCTCCATCAGGTAAAACCACAAATAAAGATTTTAAGGGCACTGCTTGGTTTGTTGATTTACAAATATCTAAGATCTCTGAAAATGATAATATTTTACCTCCACCTGAACAATCTTTCCGACTTGATAAACATCCCTGTAAACTCATTTTTATATCATTTCTTTAATTTATTTAACTGAAATTATACATTTAGTTAAAATAAAATTTATGATAATTAATTCTCAGTGAAATTTCCCATAAATATGGGAAAAGGTAAAATTTTTTATATAACTTTGATGTTTAAAATAAGATTAAAATATTTTTAAAATCGTTCTGAATCGTTAAAACTTAGAAATTATGGAATTAGAGGAAATAGTATATGATAGGAGGATAATTATATGACATGGCTTAATATTGGTGAAATTATTAATGTAAATGCTAATAAATATCCAAATAAACTTGCTCTGAAAGATATAAAACGTCAATTAACATTCGTAGAATTAAATGAAAGAACTAATAAGCTTGCTAATGGAATACTTAAAAGTGGAATAAAAAAAGGAGATAAAGTTGCGATATTATCTAACAATTGTATTGAATTTATGGAACTCTATGTAGCAGCAGCAAAGGGAGGATTTATTGTTGTTCCATTAAATTTTCGTTTACATCCAGATGATATTTCATTTATTATTAATAATTCAGATGCGAAATGGTTATTTGTAGAATCCAGATTCTATGAAGCAACAGAAAAAATATGGAAGATAGCTAAAGAATTGGGATTTGAGGATGTAGAACGCATCTTGATTGCTGATAAACCAGTAGAAGGTTGGAAATATTATGAAGATCTTGTAAAAATGGGTGAAAACATATATCCTTCAATAGAAGTTAATCCTGAGGATACATGGGTAATTCTTTATACTTCTGGAACAACAGGAAAACCAAAGGGAGTTATTCGTTCACATCGTTCCTATATCGCCTTTTTCTTAATTAATGAAGCAGAATTTTCTTTTACTCCTCAAGATTATGGTATGATTTTGATGCCATTATCTCATGTAAATTCAACTTTTTATTCATTCGTATTTACTTATCTTGGAGCTCCAGTATATATCCATATAGAATATAAATTTGAACCAGAGGAAGTATTAAAAATAATTGATCGTGAAAAAATAACTTTTACTTCAATGATACCAACTCATTATAATTTAATATTAAGCCTTCCAGATGAAATTAAACAAAAATATGATCTTAGCAGTATAACAACATTATTAACCTCATCTGCTCCTGCCACTAAACAAATGAAATTAGATGTTATGAAGCTTTTTAGCAAAACTAAACTTTTTGAAGCATACGGGTCAACTGAAGCGGGATTAGTAACACTTCTTAGACCTGAAGATCAGATGAATAAATTAGGTTCCATCGGGAAAGAATGTATTGGAACTGATAACATAAAGATATTAGATGAAGAAGGAAATCTTGTAACTATAGGAGAAATTGGTGAACTATATTCCCGTGGTCCACAAATGTTTGATAAGTATTATAAACTACCAGAAAAAACTAAAGAATCATTTAAAGGGGAATATTTTAGCGCAGGTGATATGGCGAGAAAGGATGAAGACGGATTCTATTATTTAGTAGATCGAAAAGCTAATATGATCATAACAGGGGGAGAGCATGTTTATCCCTCTGAAGTAGAAGAAGTAGTTGTCTCACATCCTTCAGTTGTAGAATGTGCTGTAGTTGGATTGAGTGATTACAAATGGGGAGAAAGTGTAACAGCTTGTTGTGTTTTAAATAAAGAAGTTGATTTAGATGCTTTTAATAAAGAAATGCGCCAATATTGTGAAGATAAGTTAGCTAGATTTAAGATTCCAAAACGATTTTTAAGTATTCATTCCGAAGAAATGCCTAGGACGGGTTCTGGAAAAGTAATTCACCGAAAATTAAGAGAACGATTTAATAATCAAATTAATAATGAATAAGAAATTATCAAAATATCAATTAATTAATAAATTAGGTTAATAGAAAAATGTCTTTTAATAAAGCTTATATCCCTTATGGACAGTATTGGAGTACTCCTTTTTCAAGATGGCAGATGAGTTTTCAAAATCTCCATGCTATAGAGTTTGCAGCAGATATAACTAAAAGATTTCTAAATAAAGGAGGAATTGCTCCTAATGAATTTGATGAGCTCATATTTGGTATTACAATCCCCCAACTCTATTGTTTTTATGGAGGACCTTGGTTAGCAAGTATGATTGGAGCAGAGCATGTTACTGGCCCTATGATTAGTCAAGCATGTGCTACAGGAACCAATACAATTTCAACTGCAGCACAAAATATTGAGACAGGAATTAATAAAAAGGTTCTTGTAATAACTGCAGATCGATGCTCAAATGGTCCTCATCTGGTTTATCCGAATCCACAATCACCAGGAAGCACATTAGATTCGGAAAATTGGGTCTGGGACAATTTTGGAAGAGATCCGTTTGCTAAAAATTCAATGATTCAAACAGCTGAAAATGTAGCCAAAGAAGTAGGTATTAGTAAAAAGGAACAAGATGAAGTTACTATGATGCGCTATAATCAGTATCAGGATTCTTTAAAGAATGATAGAGCGTTTCAAAAGAAATATATGATAACACCCATCGAAGTTAAAGATCGCTCAGGTCGGAAAGTACTTGCAACTGTGGAAGGCGATGAAGGAATTTACCCAACAACTATGGAAGGTTTATCGAAACTTAGACCTGTTCTTCCAGAAGGTACAGTTACTTATGGAACTCAAACTCATCCTGGAGATGCTAATTGCGGAGTTATAGTTACTACAAAAGAGAAAGCCGATCAATTAAGGAAAAGAGATGATGTTGAGATTAGAATTGTATCTTATGGAGAACATAAAACAAAGAAAGGATACATGGCAATGGCTATAATTCCAGCAGCAAAAAAAGCACTAGAGAATGCAGAAATTTCTATAAAAGATATATCAGTAATTAAAACTCATAACCCTTTTGCAGTAAACGATATATATTTCTGTAAGGAGATGGATCTTGATTGGAAGGATATGAATAATTACGGAAGTTCACTTATATATGGTCATCCCCAAGCACCTACCATGACGAGGATTATAATTGAATTAATCGAAGAATTAGTAGAAAAAGGTGGTGGATATGGATTAGCAGATGGATGTGCTGCAGGAGATACGGGAGCTGCTCTTATATTAGAAGTAAACGTTGATTAAATTGAAATTTTGTATTTATTTTTTTATCATTTATTTGAATCAAATATTAGGTTTCTTGAATGCTTAGAAAAAAAATTGAAGCAACAGAAAAATTAAACCAATTGATGTCTGGTTATTATCATGAGTTAGATGCCGTTTCTAAAAATGATAATGAGAAAATCGCTTGGTGTTCCAGTGTTGGTCCAGCAGAAATATTAAGAAGCCTAGATTTTAAAGTTTATTTCCCAGAGAACCATAGTGCGATGTTAGGTTCATCTAGAATGGCTACAGATTTGATTCCATACGCTAACGCGATAGGATATTCACCTGAAATTTGTTCATATTTAACAGCTGATATCGGAGCATATTTAAAAAATACAACACCATTGACAAACGTTTATCCTGACATTAAAAGCATCCCGAAACCAGATGTTCTTGTGTTTAACACAAATCAGTGTCGAGAGGTTCAAGATTGGTTTGATTGGTATGCTAATGAGTTTAAAGTTCCATTAGTAGGTATTTCTACTCCTAGAACTATTGGAGAAATTACAGATGCACATATTACATTTATAGCTCGACAAATGGAGGAACTTGTAAATAAATTAGAAAAAATTTCGACAATTAAATTTGATATTAATAAACTTAAAGAAGTCGTTACTTTTTCACGTGAATGTTCTGAGCTTTGGAAAAATGTACTAGATACCGCCTCTAATGTTCCTTCACCTCTTACTTTCTTTGACGGAACTATACATATGGCACCTGCTGTAGTTATGAGAGGAACCCTAGAAGCAGTAAATTATTATAAAATTTTATTAGCAGAATTACAAGAAAGAATAGAAGATCATATCGGCGCTGTAGATAATGAACATTTTAGGCTTTACTGGGAAGGAATGCCTATTTGGGGACGATTGAGACACTATTCTGAATTATTTGCAAGTCTTAAAACATGTGTTGTTGCTTCCACTTATTGTAATAGTTGGATTTTCTCTGCTTTTGATGAAAATGATCCTTTTAGAAGCATGGCTAAAGCATATACTGAGTTATTTATTGTAAGATCAGATGAATATAAAGAAAAATATTTAAGAAAAATGGTAGAATTCTTTAAAATTGATGGCATCATCTTTCATGATGCAAAAACATGTCCCCATAATACTAATTCTCGATATGGGATGCCTCAAAGGCTAGAAAAAGGATTAAATATCCCAAATCTGGTCATAAATGGGGATCTAAACGATTTAAGATGTGTTTCTGATGAACAATCAAAAACTAGCATAGAAGCTTTTATAGAACAACTTGAAGAAGGTTAATTTTAGTAATCAAAAACAGATATCAAGTTACTTAAGAATAATTTTTAAAGAATTGTTAATAAAAAATTTTGTAATTTGAGTTTAGAATAAAAAACAAATTACTAAAAAATATCTTATACGAGAGAAAAAAATGGTAAATAAGATAAAAGCTATTGAAATAAAAAATTATATTGGAAAAGAGTTTATTACAAGTTGGTATCAAGTAACTCAAGAAGAAATAAATAAATTTGCTGATCTTACAAGAGATCACCAATATATTCATATTAATCCTGAAAAAGCAAAGAAATCCATTTATGGGGAAACTGTAGCTCATGGCTTTTTCGTTTTGTCTATGTTAGGTTTCTTTACTTTGCAAGATGGTGAAAGGGATTCAATGCAATTTTATGTTATAGACGCTAAAGCAATTCTTAATTATGGATTTGACAAGATTAGATTTATATCAGCTGTTCCTGTTGGTGCTTATATTCGAGATGTATCATATATTTCAAAAGTGGAATTAGTAAAACGAGGTATGAAATTTACTTCACATCATACAATTGAAATCAAGGGACAAGACAAACCTGCTCTCATAGCAGATTGGATTAATTTACTTATTCTATAAAATTTAATTTATCCTCCAATTAAAGGAGGAGAGATAACTATTTGATCTCCATCTTTTAATCTGGTGTTTAGCTCATCCAGAAATAAATAATTTCTCCCATTGACCAAAATTACAACATGGTTTTCTAATTTTCCTTTAGCGTTTATAAAACTTCTCCTTATTTTGTTCCCATGCTCATTCATAAATAGCCCGATGACATCACCTAATTTCTCAACGCCGGAATATTCTATCTGTGATACTCCAACATCAGTAGAAAATATAGTCATTAATTTTAATATGACATTTGCCATTAAATCTTTAATATTCTATTGGTATTAAAAATTTTATTCAATAAAATTATAAAGATTAATAATAAGCTTAAAAATTTGTAATTAATATTTTCAATTAAAGCATTATATCCTCTTAAGTCAAGTGAAACAAATGAATTCTAAAAATGAAATTATTGAAAAAATAAATTCGATTTTAGAAGAGGGGCAGATATTAACAGATTTAGAAGATCTCTATGTATATTCTTTTGAGAAAATTTTTTTAGACCAAAATTATATAAAACCTGATATTGTGGTTAGAACTTCCTCTTTATCTGAAGAAAATAAGTTAAAAAAGTTAGCCAAAAAAGAGGATTTAATCTTAATTGAGAGAGGTAAGAGCATTAAAAAAGTTATGAAGGAAACATCTAAACCTTTAATTTTATTAGATAATGTGGAAATTCCTAGACTCGAAAGTTGTTTTAGTGAAACCGATCAAAAAGATGATTATACCACAAGTTTAGCAAATTTCTCTATTAGTGGATATGGAACGTATAGAAATCTTGCATTAGCAGTCCAGAATTTACTATTAGGGAAAATCTTAAATAAATGTCAAAAGTGTACAACATGTAGTGGCTATTGCACAGTAAATCCTTCTTTTAATGGCGTTGAAACGTATTCCTCGAAAGGAAGAATGCTCGTGACCAGAGGTATTATGAAAGGTGATTTAAATCTTACACAGAAGATTGTTGATATTTTATACAATTGTACAAAATGTGGTCTTTGTTTTGCCCAATGCTATCAAGATTTAGAATTTCATGAAGCTATACTTTTTATAAGGCATAAAATAGCTGAAAATAATTTAGTTCCAGAAATTTTTCATACAGCTACTAGCAACATTTTTAGGCATGGAGATCCTAGTGCTATACCTGCTAACCGTCGACTTTCAAGGGTAAAGAATTATTCTAATTTGAAATTACCAGAAAAAGCAGAAAATCTTTGTTGGTTAGGGTGTACAGTTGCAACTCGAACTCCTAAAACAGCTGTATCTCTTATTAATATTTTAAATCAAATTGATCTTGATTTCTCAATGTTAGGGCAAAAAGAGGGATGTTGTGGTTATGTTTTAATCTCTGCAGGGTTATGGGAAGAAGCAAAAAAAGTTGCGTTGAGAGTTATTGAAAGAATTGAGAAAACTAAAGCTAGTTCTCTAATAACTCCTTGTTCTGGTTGTTATTACACTTTTACAAGACTTTATCCTGAGATTTTAGATATTCAGATGCCATGCAAAATATTACATACCTCCCAATTTTTTGAGAATTTAATAAAAAATGAAAATGTTAAGCTTGAACCTTTAGATTTAAGTGTTACTTATCATGATCCCTGTTCACTTGGAAGACACAGTGGTGTTTATGATCCCCCTCGTAATATATTAAAAGCAATACCCAAACTTAAGCTTATAGAGATGCCATTGAATAGAAAGTGTGCGCGATGTTGTGGAGGTGGAGGTGGACTTTGGACCTTTAACAATGAAGTTAGTTTAGAATCAACTCAAACAAGGTTAGAAGAAGATGTTATACCCACACATGCTAACATATTAACCACAGCTTGTCCACAATGCCAGTTAAACTTCCGATTTGCTTCTCGTATGAAAAACTTTGGTAATAAATCATTAAAAATATATGATATTACAGAATTATTTGATTTAGCAATGTTAAATGAATAAACTAACCTTGTTTTGCCAAACCCCGAACTTTTGGTTGTCCTGGCCATGGCCAAGAAATCCTATACTTAATATTACAGTGAGGACAAGTAGCTTCTTTAGCATTTGGTTGAACTGGAAAGCGTTGAAGACAATTCATGCACCTACATTTAGTATTTTCACTCATAAATGGATCACTTCTTTAATTAAATTCTAATTTCATAACTTTTAAGTCTTTTATTATAGGTTTAATTCGATCTTAATTGTTAATTTGATGTTAAATAGCTTCTAATATAGTAATTTAAAGCAGTTACTACTTATTAGTTTTCGTTGAAATATTTAAATCTAATGGAATACTTAAATAAAAAGTAAAAATTATTAATTTTGCTTGTGAATACTAGTATTAAAATTACTTCTGAGTTCATTTCTGTAGTTTAAGTGGGCACATATTCCCATTGCACTGAAAAGCATAGTGGTTTGCGATTGAACACTAATAAAAGGTAAGGGTGAAAAACTATAGTTTGGAATAAACAGATTGCTTGTATTGATTTATCTACTGGAGAAATAGCGAAAAAACAAATTTCAAAATCAATACGAGAAAGATTTTTAGGTGGTAGAGGAATTAATATGTACCTTTTATATAATCACCTTTCACCGGGAGTTGACCCCTTAAGCCCTGAAAATGTATTACTTATAGGTGCAGGCCTACTCACAGGGATCCCCGCTATGGGTAGCGGTAGATGTGATATTGCAGCAAAATCACCATTAACAGGTGCTATAGGTGATTCAAATATAGGAGGATTCTTTGCACCAGAAATGAGAATGGCTGGATTTGATCATTTAGTTATTAAAGGAAAAGCTGAGAAACCTAGTTATCTTTGGATACATGATGGAGAAATAGAAATATTAGATGCAAACCATCTGTGGGGAAAAGATACATTTGAAACACAAAATTTGATACGTTCGGATCATGGAGATGAAGAAATCAAATCTTTAATAATAGGATGCGCAGGAGAAAATCTTGTACGTTTTGCTAATATAAGAACTGGAATGAAAAATTCTGCTGGACGGACTGGAATGGGCTGTGTAATGGGATCAAAGAATTTAAAGGCAATAGCAGCTCGTGGAACTATGGATATCACATTTACTTACCCAGAAGAGTTATTAACTTATTGTAAAGAAATGATCGATATGGTCATGAAGAATCGATATTCTAGAGCAGCATCAAAGTGGGGTACTCTTGTAATATATAGTACTACAAATACTACAGGATTGATTCGAACTAGAAACTTTCAATTAAATCAATTAGAACAAGGTTGGGATATCGAACCTGAAGAAATGGACAAGTATACAATTGGAATGTCGGGTTGTTATGGGTGTCCCGTAAGTTGTCGCCATCGATACACTTTGAAAGAAGGTGCATATGCTCCTTTTTTTGCAGAAGGACCAGAATATACTTCTTTGGGAGCATTTGGTACGATGGTTGATTGCAAAAAAATGGAAACAATTCTAGTGGCAAACCATCTAGTTAATAAATATGGACTAGATACATTAGAAACTGGGGGACTTATCGCTTGGGCAATGGAATTATACGAAAAAGGAATACTTACTGAAAAAATGACAGATGGATTAAAACTTGAATGGGGTGATGAAGAGATTCTTTATGAATTAATTCGAAAAATTGCTTATCGTGAAGGTTTCGGTGATGTACTAGCTAATGGATTCAATATAGCAATACCGAAGATTGGTGAAGACTCTAGATATTATGCTATCGAAGTAAAGGGTATGAGTAATTTACACTCAGACGAACGTCCAACTCCTAGTTTAGCTTTAAATATTGCTACATCAACAAGGGGTGCCGATCATTTAAGAGGACGCCCGGCTATTGATCTATATGGATTACCTGAAGACTTTTTAGAGGAAATTTACGGAGGAAAAATGTCTTCAGATTATCGATCTTATGAAGGAAAGAGTCGTATGGTATGGTGGCAAGAACTCTTATACGCAGTTACTGATTCAATTGGTACCTGTAAATTTCAAACAGTATTTTTAGCTGTCCATGCTCCAAAATGGGATGAATTCTCAAAACTAATTCATTTAGTTTCTGGAATGCATTTTTCGAGCTCTCAACTTATGGATATTGGTGAACGAATTTACACTATTGAAAGACTTTTTAATATTAGGGAAAATTTTTCACGAAAAGATGATATACTACCAAAAAGATACTTCGAAGAACCAACCCCTATAGGATTGCCACGAGTAAAAGGTTTAAAAATCGACAGAGAGAAATTTGAACAAATGCTCGATGAATATTATAATCTTCATGGGTGGGATAAAAACGGAGTTCCTACAGAAGAAACACTCCAAAGACTTGGAATTAAAAAAGAAAAAACTCGCATTATTTAAGCTTGGAGGAGATCAAATGCAAAAATTATTGTTTGTTGATCCAGAAAAATGTACAGGATGTAGGTTATGTGAAAATGCATGTTCTCTTTTTCATGAAAAAGTGAGTAATCCTTCCCGAGCAAGAATTCATATTGTGAAATGGGAAAATGCTGGTTTATACGTACCAATGATTTGTCAGCATTGCGAAACTCCTATATGTGAGATGGTATGTCCTATGGGTGCTGTTAGTAGAGATGAGAAGACTGGCGCAGTTCTTATCGATAAAGATTTATGTGTTGGATGTAAACTTTGTGTAACGTTTTGTCCACTTGGTGGAGTAGGAATAGATAAGAACAGAAAGATTTTAAAATGCGATCTTTGTGAGGGTGATCCTTTATGTGTGAAATTTTGCATTCCTGAAGCACTTCAATTTCTTGATGCAAATACTATTAATTTGAAAAAGAGACGAATTGCAGCAGAAAAATTATCAGAATTAATGAAAAAGTTATTAGAGGTATCAATTTAAATACTTTTTATAAATAATTAAAGAGAATTCAATATGAGTGAAGAATTTAGAATTGGTATTATTGGTATTGGTCCAAGTGGTGGGATTTTAGCCGCTCATCTTGCTAAAGCAAAACACAATGTGGTTCTTATCGATATTAATAAGAGTCATATGGATAAAATAAAAAAGAAAGGATTAACCTTAACCCACCTCAAGAACTTTAATATAAAAATTCCAAAAGAGAATATCTGTTATTCTATAAATGAGTTGGAAAACAAAAATATAAACACCTTATTTATCGCTGTAAAAGCATCGCATCTTGAGAAAATATTACCTCAAATTAAAAAAGTAATGAAACCAAACACAACTTTAATTAGTTTACAGAATGGTTTTGATACTGAAGAACTTATTGCAGAATTTGTGGGCGAAGAAAATTCTTTACGTATTGTAGTTAACTATGCAGGAAATATTATAGAGGATGGAGTAATTCGGATGTCATTTTTCAATCCTCCAAATTATTTAGGCGTCTTAACAACTAAAGCTGAAGAAAAAGCCAAAAAATTAGCAGAGATTATAAATTTATCTGGTTTAGAAACTATTTTTACTCAAGATATCAAAAAGTATGAATGGACAAAATGTATACTTAATACTATAAGTCCTGTTTGTGTTACTACACATACAACAATGAAACAAACAATGGAATTTCCGGAAACGAGAGAAATTTGCAGAGAAATATTACGTGAAGGAATAGAAGTTGCTCTAGCACGAGGTCTTAAGTTCGAACCGGATTTTTTAGATAAATGTATGAATTATTTGGATAAAGCAGGACACCATAGAGTTTCAATGGAAGCAGATATTAATGCGGGAAATCCTTCAGAAATAGGATTTCTCAATGGAAAAATTGTAGAATATGGGAAAATCGAGGGGATTCCAACAACATATAATAAAATATTTGTTTCATTAATTAAAGGATGTGAATTACCTCCAATTAATCGTGATTAATTTAGGTTAAGA
>JBHLOG010000227.1:0-4234 GCA_048940765.1 Promethearchaeota archaeon
ACTAAAAAGGCTGCTACTTTTTCAGGTCCTATTTCTAAAATAGTATTTTCCAGCTCTTCAGCATCTCCATAAGGAATAATTATGAACCCAGGAGTATATGGCCCAAAATTCCCATAATAACGTGCTGCTGATATATCAGAACTAAAACCAACGATTGTGATGGTTCTTCCATGAAAATTATCTCTACACACAATTATTCTAGCTTCATTTTTTGGAATTTTTTTCTTTATATAACCCCAAGCTCTTGCTACTTTTAAACCAGTTGACACGGCTTCTGTTCCAGTATTCATAGGAATTGACATTATTCCTGAATTATTTGGATCATTGATATGTGATCCAACCACCTCTGCTAACATTTTTAAAAAAGGACCCATCATATTATTATGAAAAGCGCGAGAAGAGAGTGTAACTATATCAGCTTGTTCTTTTAGAGCAGCAACTATTTCTGGGTGACAATGACCTGTATTTTGGCTTGAATAAGCTGATAAACAATCTAAATACTTCTTTCCTTCGGGATCATACACCCAAACTCCCTTTGCTTTGGAAATAACTACTGGAAGAGGGTGGTAATTGTGAGCACAATATTTAAGATCCATTTCAATAAAATCCTTTGAGCTTGGCATATAATTTCACATTTATTTCATTTTAAAATTAAAAACCAGTTATTAATTGATTTTATACAGTAAACTTTTAATTTTTTTCCAAAACATTAATTAGGGAATATCGTGGGTAATTAAAATATCTGAAACTAATAAAATTTATTTTTATCATTTTATTCTATATCTAAGCTTGTATAACATTAGAATTAAAAATACAATATATAGGCTATATGAGTAATAAACTGTTAATTAATATTGTAATTGCCAATTTATTATGGAGTTTCATCCCAATTGTTGTATCGGGCTTAGTTTTAGAAATATCCATAATAATGATAATATTTCTTAGATTTTTAATAGCAAGCATTGTTCTATTCATATTAGCATTAATTTTTGTAGCCTTAAATAATAGACTAACCCAATTTAAAAAAATATCTCCAAATGTTTTGATAAAAAACCTATTTCATCCGAATAGACGATTTTACTATATAAAAAACATCTATTATTATTGGTTGTTAGGTTTTTTTGGTATTACTCTGCATATAATTTTCTTTTTTTTGACATTAAAAACCATATCCATAATTTTCACTATGACAGGATTTTTACTTAGTATCATATTGATTGCACTCTATGAGAAAGGAGTTAACTTTGAAAAATTCGATATATTTAAAGTTCTCTACATAGTTATGTTAATCTTTTCAATTATTATAATAATATTTGTAAGTATTATAGGTAGTAATTTAAATAAAAAACCAATTACGTTTAATGGAATTTTATACTTACTAATTTTCAGTATAACAATTTCTTTTCTATATATAGGTATAAATCGAGACGCATATTCAAAAGAAGAAGCCCAATTAATAAGTAAAAATAAATATTATCAAATTCCGCGACTTCTTATAAAAATGGCAACGGCTTTTTTTCTTGGAACCCTCTCTATGATTCCGTTTGTGTTTGTAATAGGTATATTACCCTTTTCAAACGAATTAAAGTATGAATCTATTAAATTTTTCGAACAATTCTCAAGTTTCTTTGCTATTTTAGGCAGATGGGAAATATTGTACTTATTGATTTTTTCAACACTGATTCCCTATCTTCTTGTGTTTGTTACTAATACATTGTGGAAATCAGAAAATTTAACATATAGCCAATGGAGTAGTATTTTAAATTTAATTGACCCAATGGGTTCCATTTTATTTTCAGTAATGATGATAAGAGAATATTTCCCACTTGATCTTTTAATTATAACAATATTTTTACTTCTTATTACGATAATGTTTCGTTATGCTCATGAAGCTAAGAATTTAATTAAGGCAAATCTTTTAATAACCCTTAAAAAGGGAACATTGAAACCTATTATTTTAAGAATTTTAAAATATTATGGAATTACAAAAGTTGCCGCTTTAATTGGAACTTATGATTTATTGGTTGATGTAAAAACAAATTCAATTAAAGATTTATATTTTCTAGTTGATAAGAGTTTAAAACCTATTGATCAAATTAAAAACATAGATATTCTTTTTATTAATAAAACTGAGAAGTTATCATTAGGAATCTGATAAAAGCGAGGATTTATGACTATAAAAGCAATAAGTTTGTTCAAGTTGGGATTAAGTGTTATAAATACAGTAATTGATGAACTAAAAACTATACCTCAAATTAAGAAAGTTATGTCTTTAACAGGAGATTATGATGTTTTGGCAGAAATAGAAGTAGAAACTCCTGAAGAGTTATTTGAGGTGTTTGCTAATAAAATAGATCTTATTCAAGGTATATTAAGCTCAAATACGCATATGGTTATGAGAGCTTGGGAAAAGTAAAATTTTCACTAAATAAAATATCTTTAAATAAGAAATTGCTATTCATTCATCTTTTTTCTTTTCATTAATTCTTTTATAAAATAAGTTGCTACAATATCAGCATAAGTCCCAGGTCCAAATCCTGCATCATATCCAAGCTCTTTTGCTAACTCATTACTTATTCTCGCTCCCCCACAAATTAGTATGATTTTCTCACGTATTCCCTCAGCTTCTAAGAGTTCTACCAAATTAGTTAAATTATTTACATGAATATTTTTTTGAGTTACTGTTTGAGACACAAGTAATATATCTGCATTTAGTTCTATTGCTTTTTTTACAAATTCTTCATTTGATATTTGACTTCCAAGATTATACGCATTAATCATTTCATATCCCTCTAGACCATGATGACCAGCAAAACCTTTTATATTCATAATGGCATCAATTCCTACAGTATGAGCATCTGAACCTGTTGATGCTCCAACTACTATAATCTTTCTAATTAGATTCTCTTTTATATAGCTATTAATTTGTTCTTTAGACATAGCTTCAACTTTTACATTTTCTACTTTAACTTTAGTATAATCAATCGAATGAATTAATTGTCCATAAATTACAAAATATGTGAATCCTTTATCTAATGCTGTATGATATACTACTTCTGGATCTTTTAATCCCATTTCTTTTGCAAGATCTTTAGCAGCTTCAATTGCTTTTTCATTGTGTTCCACTGGAAGAGTAAGACTTACTTGCACTTTACCATCATTCATTGTGTCTCCATAAGCTTTAACTTTTGTTAAATCAAGAGCTCTATCAAAATCATTCTTTCCATTTCTATTTTGACTTCCTGCCATTTTAATTTCCACCTTTTTTGAGTTCGTTCATCATCAAATCTATAAATGGATTAAAATAATCTTTCTTTTTCTTAACTACTCCTTCTAATCCTTTTCCTCCATCTATTGGTCTCTTAATATTCGCAAAAATTCCTTTTTCAATAGTTTTAAATAACCCTTCTTTCTCAATTTCTTTTAATAAACTAAAAGATTTATTTAATACTTTATTAGCTCTTTTTTCCATTAGTCCTCCCTCCTTAAACCTTACTTCTTCACTAATAGACTTCATATTATTGAAAATATAGCGAGCATTCTCTATTGACAATGCTCTATCTGACATAAATGGAGTATGTATAGCTTCTGTTAACATACCAAGTAGATGAATTCGTTGATTCGTCATTATAGTAATTATATTAAACAATGCGTCTTGAATATGACCTTTGAAAACATTTCCTGTCATATATTTTGTAGGTGGCATATATTTCAAAGGAGCATTTGGAAAAATTTCACGAGCCATTTGAGCTTGAGCAAGTTCATATAAAAATCCATTCTCCAAATCAGGATTCATTTCAAAAGCGTGTCCTAGTCCCATTTGTTCTTCTTTTAAGCCAGCGAGTAATGCAAATTGTTCATTTATAAATTCAGACGCCAATACAGTATGAGCTGCTTCATACGCATCGGCTGTAGTTAAATAATTATCTTCTCCTGTGTTAATGATTACTCCAGCATAAGCATTTATCATTCTTGAGAAGTATTGATCAATTATCGTTCTTTTCATGTTAATGTCACGAAATAGAATCCCATAAAGAGCATCGTTCAACATCATATCAAGTCTTTCAAAAGCACCCATTGCTGCAATTTCAGGCATACATAAACCGGAACAATAGTTAGTTAATCGAATATAACGCTCTAACTCTTCTCCAACCTCATCTAATGCTTTTCGCATTAATCTGAAATTTTCTTGAGTAGCATAAGTTCCACCAAATCCTTCTGTTGTTGGACCATA
>JBHLOG010000069.1:0-17898 GCA_048940765.1 Promethearchaeota archaeon
ATAAGATGGAAAATATATACGCTGCCTTACTATTACATAAAGCTGATAAAAAAATTACTGAAGCAAGTGTAGAAAAGGTATTAACCGCCGCAGGTGCAAAAGTTGATAAAAATGAAATCACAAAACTTATTGCTGGATTAAAAGGGACAGATATTGATGAATTGATTAAATCCGCTGGTGCAATACCTGTATCAATGGCTCCAGCTGTAAGCCCTGCAGAGAAAAAAAAAGAAGAGAAGAAAAAGAAGAAAGAAGAACCTGAAGAAGAAGAACCAACTGGTATTGGAAGTTTATTTTAGACTTTGAGCGGATAGATTAACTGAGATGAGTAATCGCGTTAAATTTTTAATGAAAAGATAAAACTGAAGGAAAAATATTATGAACTAGTTTTAATCTTAAACTAGTCACTTTACTTTCAGTTTTTAGCCAAAAAAAATATATTTTTTTATTTACTTTTTTTGTTTTTTGTAGCTATTTTAATGATTTGAATTATGATGATATCAAATAGCATATTAAATCGCAAACTTTTTTTAAAATTCAATTTTTTTAAAATTACATTTCAATTATACAAACTTTAAAATTAATACTTAAAAGTAATAAATTAATTTCATTAAAAAGAAGTATATCTTGATTACTTATGGCTGGAAAGTTTCTTAAATTCTTCTCTCCATTCGTCCGTGCAATGCCAGAAATTAAACAACCGCAACGTGAGGTTTCTTTTAAAGAGAAGTTTGTTTGGACAGCTATTGTGTTAATAATCTATTTAATCCTTAGTAATATTCCTCTTTATGGTGTTAATCTTGCAGAATCAACTGATTACTTCTATTGGTTAAGAGTTATTCTTGCAAGTCAAAGGGGAACATTAACAGAATTAGGAATAGGTCCTATTGTTACGTCGGGTCTTATTATGCAATTACTTCTGGGTTCAAGGCTTATTAATGTCAATATGTCTGATCCATATGATAGAGCAATGTTTAGTGGTGCCCAAAAAGTGCTTGCAGTTTTTTTAACAATCTTTAATGCTATAGCTTATATTGCTGGAGGAGCATTCGGTAAAGTATTAGGCGAAGGCGGTATAGGATTACCAGGAGCGGTTTTTATTTTTTTCCAATTACTTTTTGCAGGAATAATTATAATATTGTTAGATGAACTACTTCAAAAAGGATGGGGTCTTGGGAGTGGTGTCTCATTATTTATTGCAGCAGGTGTAGCAGGCCAGATTTTTTGGAATTCATTCAGTTTTGTACCCGCACCAGATGGATTACCAAGAGGAATTGTCATTGCTTTCTTTACAGCATTGTTTGATAACAAACCTGAGACCCATCTTGGAAAGGTTTTGCTAAGAGGAGGTTACCCTTCATTAATAGGGATTATTACTACGGTTATTATATTAATTCTTGTAATTTGGTTTGAATCTACTCGAATTGAAATCCCACTTGCATATCGAGGCTATCGAGGTTTTAAGGGTAAGTACCCTATGAAACTTCTTTATGTCTCGAATATTCCAGTTATATTAGTTAATGCTTTATACGCAAATTTCTTATTTTTCGGGCAATTACTAGCTGGTCCGGAAGCGGCATTACGAGCAAGTAATGGAGGAGTAATTCCTGATTTTTGGATTAATTTAATAGGGAAATTTCAATTCCAAGAATCGGGTGTTGAGGGTATGGGCGGTCAACTTGTTCCAACGGGTGGACTCATTTATTTATTAACTCCACCACTGGGAATTGATCAATTAGCAGAAAATCCTCTTAGAGCAGTTATTTATCTCGTAATATTTATATTTTTATGTGTAATGCTCGGCCGTGTTTGGGTAGAAGTTTCAGGTTTAGCCCCACGTGATATAGCGGGGCAAATTATAGATTCACAAATGCAAGTACCAGGATTTAGAAGTTCAGCTAAAATAATTGAAAGAATTCTTAAAAGATATATTCCAACACTTGTAATTTTAAATGGGATCATTATAGCATGTTTGAGCTTTACAGCAGATAGTCTGAGAGCTTTAACTTCCGGAACTGGACTATTGATTGCGATTGGTATAGTGCATCAATATGGTGAAACAATTGCTAAAGAACTCGCTGCATATCAATATCCCGGAATGAGAGCGTTGCTAGGATTGGACTAAATTAATAATCTTACAAAAAAAGCAAGTATTGTCAATATCTTATTATTTTATCCCTCTATAATTAATGAAATTATTGATAATATATTTTATGCAATATATCAAAATCGATTAAGTTAAAAAACTAAAGCTTGTGGTTATAATCTGAAAAGTTTAAAATAATTTCAATATAATAAAATATAAGGATGATATTTCTAATCTTAAAAAATACTTTTTTGGATTTGATTGATTCACCTCCTGGATCAATGATATTTGTTTTGTTATTAGCTTTAGCAACAGCATTAATTAGTGCTGCTTTAACAAAATGGTTAGTAGATACCGAAGCGATAGCTCGGAAGCAAAAGCAAATAAAGAGCCATGAAGAAGAGAAGGAAAAAATAATTTCTTTAGCCGAAGTTGACGCTGAACGCTATAGGAAAGCTAGAAAGAAATGGGAACGTAAAGATGCAATGTATAAGCAAACCCAACAGAGAATGGCACTTCAAAGGATGAAACCAACTTGTATAACCTTTATTCCAATGTTAGTAATGTTTTTTTTAGTCAGATTGATTTTTGGGAATAATCCTGTTGCATTATCACCTATGCATGCCAATGATGTACCCTTAATTGGACCTATTATACGCGCAGGTAGTACTCCGTGGATAAACTTTACAGCGTGGTATTTTCTGTGTTCATTTGGCATAAATACAATTGTACAAAGAGTATTGAAGTTGCAGACACAGGCTTCTGGAGGTATGGGTGGAATGTTTGCGGGGCAAAAAGCAAAAGCATTAGAATTTCCTGACGTATAAACATATATAACTAATAATACGCAACGGGAGGGATTTGAACCCCCGAGTGTATTCACACACTGGCTTTCTGGGAAAACTAACGCTCCAAGCCAGCGCCGTTCCAGGCCGGCACAGTACCAGCTTACCGGGCTAGGCAACCGTTGCATTTAAAAAAAATTGTTTATTAAAATCTTATTTGATAAATAATTTATTTAAATCATTTGATTGGGAAAGAGACAATCTCATTCATTTTCTTTTCGAGATTAGCTTTTTTAATTGCGGTTTCAACTTCCTCATGTGATGCGCCTTTTTTAATTTCTATTTGTTCTGAAATTGGTTCAACGTGTTTATAATTCACTCTTCTTCTACGAACTTTTAATCCATCAATGAGTAAATAATTTTTATCAATGACATTAACAATTACACAGTAATGTCCTGCTTCTCTTCCCATCGTTTTTATACACAATCTTCCAATATCGTATACACTCATTTAATTTGTCACCAAATTATTTTCTTAAGCCCTGGCTATTAAACATAACCAGTAAATAATAACAATTATATAGTGATTAACAAAATTAAAATAAAAATAAAATTTTTGTGATTTTTTTAAACCCTAGATTTCTTTAAACTTTTTTTAAGTTTGAAAGTATTTTAGCTAAAATTTCTTCAACCGTAAGATTTTCTGTGTCTATTATTAGATCATAAATCTTATTTTTTTCATTTTCATTGCTCAAATCAATGTTGTAGAGTTGTTTAAACCGTTCTAATTCTGATTTTTCTCTTATTCTAGTTTCATTTAATTTTTCTTCATAACTAATGTTATCTCTTTCAGCCATTCGTTTAACTCGGATTTCTAAAGGGCAAGTTAAAAGAATTTTGAAGTCTGCTATGGATTTGAGGATATACCCACTTAATTGGCTATCAATAATAATATTTCCTTTCTGCGAAATTTCAATTAACTTATTATCTAATTTTTGGTCAATTTTAGGATTTTTTTCAACATAATCTGTAAATTCTTCTAATGTCATATTCATTTCATTTGCGAGATCTCGAAAGATTTCTCCAGTACTATAATATTGAATTTTTAATTTTTTAGCAATTAGTTTTCCTATTGTCGATTTACCACTTCCATGAAGTCCTGAAATTGTTATAATCATTTTATTTCAATATTTTAAATCAGAATAATAATATACCTATGATAGTTAAAATTTAGCTTTTTATAATTAAAAATTTTAGAGAATGAAAAACAGGAGAAATTCTATTAGCTCCAAACTGTACTTTTTATAAGATTTTGAAGACATTTTGCACAAAATCTTCCACTTTCTGCTCTATTTGCCCTTCTTGCGGTTTTATATGTTTTAGTCATTTCGGAAGGGCGTAATCTTGGAATGGATTGAAGAGGTTTCTTACAAATGGCACAACTGGCTCTTTTAGGTTTTTTTCTCCAATAATGGGTAACATTTTGGTTACCTGGAGTTCTTAATCTCTTTCGAGCCTGAGCTTTAGATCTTAAGCTTGGACGGGGGATATTAATTACCTTTTTTTTATTCGTATTTCACAGACTATATTTAAATTAATATGATTTAAAATAGCATAAAAAATATTAATTTTATGATTTTTATCAAGGTTTTATTTTTAATTTATTTTGAAATTCTTTAAATACACCATATAAGTCATCAATAATAGTCTCTTTTAGATTTTTATTAGATATAAGTCTTTCAATATGATTTAGGGCATTATTTTGAATTTGTTTAACTTTAGATAGAATATCTTCTAAACCAGGAAATTTGTCTAGACTATAAATCAATTCATTAAATAAATTAGTAATTAATTCTGTTTTTGTTAAACCATCTAAAGTTAAAGCATCCATAAGAGTTATAAAACTAGAGGTGATTTCTGAAGTAATACCAGGTAATTCTAAAAAAGTATGATTTTTTGTAGTTCCTTTATCATTCAAGAAATCTAGAGAAGAAACTCGATTTATAATATCAATTGCCGATTGATATTCATGAGAAAGATTCATTCTTTTTAAGAGAACTGGTAACTGAAGATCATTTTCTTTTAAAGTAAAATTTAACTTTAATAAGTTATTCATAGCACTTTTTAAAGCTTTTTTAAAAAAATTAATGTTTACTGAACCTTTTTGATATTTATTATTTAAGTTTGTTATTGATTTAACTAAAGCAAATAGTTCAGATTCAATTTTCGATTCGGTGCTAGGATTACTATAATTATTTTTTGCCATATCGCACTTAGGTAATTAAAAAGATCAAAATTTTTATATAAAGGTTGGATTAAGAGTTAATAAATTTAACCAAATATTGTTGGACGTAAAAGATAGAACAGTATTGCGACTAAAACTCCAATGATAATAGTAGGAATTAATACTCGAGTAGTGGAAGAATTGCTTAGTTCTCTTATAGCAAGTGTTATTAAAATAGGTATCCATATAGCAATCGTTAATGCATCAATCAAGTCTAATATCGTCCAAGTTGTGGCATTAAACATTTGATCTAAAATAGTTTCATTAAAAGTCTGAATATTAACAATATTTACTGAAGGAAATGCAACAAGTATTATTAATATCTTAATTGCATTTATCAATAGAAAAGGTGCAAATGCACATAACATCATTTTAAATTTATATGCACCCTCTAATTGCAGCATTGTACCACCTTTATAAATACTAAAAGGACTTATATCTGATTCTTTATATTTTTCTTTCTGTTCTTTTAATGAGCCAAAGCGTTTTTCTATCTTATCTGTAAATCCTACAGCATAATTAGCGATTTTGGTAGATAACCATATCATAATTGCAAAAAAAATCAATTGAAAACAGAATCCAAATAGAAAAAAAGAGGCAAAAAAACTTAAATTAAAGAGTAAGAGGAGAGGTGAATCAATATTAAAGTGGGAAAAGAACGCTAGTCCCATTAATCCATACAATAATGAACAAAATATTAAAATTAACCATCCGGGAGCTTTACTTCTTTTATGATTAATATCATGGAAAGCCTTAGGAGGATTTGTGAAAAGATATAGGATTTTCATATACCATGGGTATGGTGCGGTCCATTCTGCTTCATATCTTCGGAAAAATTTTATTTTCTCAATTTTTTCTATTTTTAATCTAAGACCACAGAAGTTACATGCATAACTATCAGCAGTATTCTCGTTTCCACATCTAGGACAACGTTGGAATGCTGCAACTGTCTGAGACATTCTTATAAGTATGAATATATAATTTTTATAATAATCATATAATAAAATAATCTTATAAAAATTTCTTCTAAATTTTAAGTTAATATATTATTAGATTTATCTAGAAATAAAATTATATATGTACTTACTGGATTTTTATTATAAAATGATCATTTTGTTTGTTAACAATATAATTTCTATTTAAAAATAATTTAATTAATTCTAAATTTGTTTTAGTATGATTAGTAAGTTCTAGGACTTTAATTTTTGAGGGTTCTTTAACGAAACCCATGAAAGGTATCAATTGATCACTCAAATAATTATCAACAGGAACATTTTCTTTAATATATTTAATTAATTCTTTGGCAGCTAATTTTCCAATATCTTCTGAGCGGATATTCTTTTCACCGACTATGGTTCCAGAGGAAATTATAGCACCTGTATCTGAACGTGAACTTAAAGAGAGACCTACTCCAGGACTTAAAGAATTTACATATTTAAAATCAAGACTAACTTCCAATTCTAAATATTTCTTTAAATATTGTTGAGCAGATTTCTTTATTCTTTCACCAACACTTTTTCCTTTTAGATGATTTGTAACGACTATATCTCCCTCAATTAAATCTAAGTTTCCCAATTTAGTTAAGTGAATCGGTTTAATGTTATTTTTAGGAGGAAATAAAGTACATTTTACTAAAGCCCCTCCTTTAGGATAAAAACCATGTTTCTTTATATCAATTTCAATATGAAAACCATGATTTTTTAAAATTTCATATGTAATATTTTTAAGATAATTAAGGCTCGGAGCCCATTTTCCAAAAGTTCCTCCTCCAGAAATAAAAATTTCTATTTTATCTGGTTTATTAAATCCTTGGCAAGCAATTTGAATAGGTTGGAGTAATAAACCTATATTTCCAGCTGTTTCTATTTCAACTTCAATATTGCTTTTTATTATATTCTTAGGATCAAATTTAATTTCTGTAGTTCCAACTGTACAATCTGATAATATACTACCTGTTAATAGGGAAAGAGTTTTTAGTCCCATTAAATGTTGTAATCTTAATCCAGGTTTAGGTCGATTTGCTCTAATATTTGTAATTCGAATTGGGCGTTTGAATAATACAGAAAATCCTGCTGCAATTCGAAGGATGGAACCCCCACCTTCTCCAAAAGAACCATCTATTTCTAAAAATTCTCCAGATATCATTTTTCAACCAAATTCTCATGTAGCTTCTTTATTCGATTTATTCCATCAAATTCTTCCATTAATTTAACAACTTCATTTGGGATTAAAGTTTTCCAAATTTTATCATTTTTTATGATTAAATTTCTGATGTTTTTCCCGTTGAATTTTTTTCTAAAAATGGTGATTTTATTCTCAACTCGAATTCCTTTATTTCTAAACAATTCTCGTACCCAGTCACTATTTGAATAAATTGAATCAAATTCCCCTACAATCGAAATTACGTGATCAACCCATTTTTTTGCATTAAAAATGTCTGGGATGTCATAAATTTCATATCTTTTAAATGATATTTTTCTTTTTTCTAAAGCAATTCTGATAAATTCCCTTCTTTCTTCTTTATTAAATGGATCATTTAAAGTATTCGATAACTGCGAACTTCCAATTCCAATTTTTACCATACGATATTTCCTTAAAATTGCTTTAAGAACGTAAATATGTCCGTGATGTAATGGTTGAAATCTTCCAATGAATAAGGCTATCTTATCTTCATTCTCTTCTAATAGTTTAATTTCTTTCTCAAAGAGAGATAAGATATCTGTATTCAAAATCTTTTCCCAAATTTTTTTCGAATAATCAATATATTTTTCACTTTTTAAAAGAGTAGTTAGTTCATTTTTATTATAAAATCTGCTATAATTAACATCTAATTCTTCTGGATCAGGTGCTAATGAAACGTTATGTTTAACAATTCCAAAAAAAATATATGCTACTTCCTTTCCCTCTGTGTTTATATCATAAAAAAGCATCTTTTGAATCGATTTAGGAGGAATTCCAAACTCTTCTTCAAGCTCTCTAATAGCATTTTGTTTGATTGTATTAAGATCTAAATTTTCTTTCCAATTTATATGTCCTGAAGAAGAATCTGTAAAATATTGGGGAAAATCCTTCTTATTTTTTCCACGTTTTTGTACCAAATAGAGTACTTCTCCTTTTGGTGTTTTTGAAATTATAAAAAATCTGGTAATTAAATGGCTTATCTTCTTATTATGAGCCTCTATCCTTTCCATTGGAAAAATATATTTAGAGATCTGTCCTGATTGTAAAAATTTTTTGTTTTCGTCATCAATACAAGCCAAAATTTCTTTTTCCATTATTACACATTCTCTTTTATAAGGTTATAGTAATACATTCTCCAACATTAAAATCTAATATTTGAGAAGCATTTCCTTGATTAATTGAAACTTCAAGAAAGCCAGTTGATCCAACAAGAAATAATAGTGATTTGATTGGGATACTAGAGAAATGCGTGGTGAAAATTCCTTCATAATTGTTTCCTCTGATCTTCATATTAATCTTTCTACCTTCATTTAAAGAAAATTCGCTATTTTGTATTTTGTTATTAACAATTGGAATATTAGTTGTTCCATTTCCAAAAGAATCAATATATTGAATTATACATTTGATTGTTTTCTTTTCAAAATTAATATCATATATCTTATTTAGTTTTTCTAAATTATTCAAATCAAATTTGGGTCCAAATTGATTTAATAGAACTCCAGATAGCAAATGTGCTGCTACAGGTGCCATTATATCTCTTCCATGGAAAGTGATCGAAGTAGGTTTACAAAAAAATTCGTCATTCTGTATTTCAATACACTCAATAATATTTTTAACTAATATATCAGAAAATAGGCCATTATTAGGTCCAATAAAATAGTGATTTGAATTTGTTTTTAAACCTAAAATTTCTCTTGAAGTTCCAACCCCTGGATCAACTACTATAATAAATACACTTCCCTTGGGAAAGTATTTATATATGGTTTCTAATATATAAGATGCCTCTATTATTGAATATGGTGTAATTTCATGGGAAATATCGATTATCTTTATTTGAGAATTAATTTTTAATATAACTGCTTTCATACTTGCTACGTAATGCTGACCTTTTGAACCAAAATCAGTAAGCACACCGATTATTTTTTGATCAAAAACTTCCATTTCGAGAAAAAAACAAGAAATTTAGTGGATTATAATTATAAAGAATAAAGAAAGAAAGTTATTTATTTTTTCCATATTTTTGATCAATTTTATAAAAGTCTTCTAATGCTTTTGATTTTAATCTATATTCTTCTTCTTTATCAAACTGGATTAATTTTTTTGAAATTTCACTTGCTCTTCTATAATAAGTATATGCTGTGTGAAAATCTTCATTTCTAAGAGCATTTCTAGCATCTTGCACAATTTTTTCCCTTTCTTTCGATAGATCAGGAATTCGTTTAGAAAAAGTACCTTTCTCGTTTAATGATGTAGCAATATCCATTAGATACATAGATTCTGCAATTTCTGCTGCTTTGGTGTAAAATTTTGCTGCTTTTTCATAATCTAAGGATTTAATAGCATTCTCAGCAGTAGAATAATATTCTGATATTTTTCTATGTTCTTCATCTTCAACTTTTTGTAAGAGTTCTTGCGCAATTTTTCTCTCTTGTTTTCCACCACTTAACATAAATTTAGTTATGTTAATAATACTATTTTTCAATGCCTCTGTTTGAAGAATATCAATTAAAGGTTCTAAGTGCTCTAAATATATTTCTTTTAATAATACTTCAAATTCCTCTCTTGATATTGTAAGAATATTCAAACTTGGCATCTCTAAAGCTTCTGCAGCTTCTTTAAGAGATGAACGAAACTTTTCTGGAATATCATTTTCATTTAATAATATGCCAATAATAATTCCCAATGCTTTTCTAGATAATTTACCTTTAAAATTGTAAAGATATGAAAAAAGTTGAAAATCTTTTAGTTTTAATAAATTATATTCGTTTTTTGTATGATCAAGATTCAAACGAAGAAATAAATCATTAGTAATTTCAAAATTTGATTTACTTTCTTTAAAGTAATACCCCATAATTTTAAAATCGGAATCAGTTGGAAGTAAAATTACAAAACACCCTAGCGGCATAAAAGTTTATGTCCCTCTTAATTTCATTAATTTATGTTTTAAATTAGAAAGAATATATAAATTTAAGTCTGACTAGCACTAATTATTCTATTAGTTTCTTCCCGAATGGATTGGATGATATTTAATAATTGAGCAAAATAAAGATTATCCGAAACTGCTTTTGATGCTTGCCTTATTATTTCTATTGCTTTCTTTTCTTCTTCAGTTATTGCTTCGATAGCCTTTTTATCCCATAGTTCTTTTATTTTATTATTAAAATCTTCACTTAACTCTTGAAGACTTTTACTGGATTGAACTCTAAATTGTTTTAGAACCTCTACTATTAACCTAATATTCTCAGTCATCGCAACAGTTTGTTCAGAGAAACTTTGACTCATCTGATTAATTGCAACTCTCATTTGGTTAATTTGAGCTATAGTCCCATCTAAGGAACTCATAATTTGATTTATTTTTTGTATCATCTCATCTAATAATTGTTCTGCCAATTTTTTTCACCTATTTTTGTAAAATTTTGATTATTTAGTCCATTCCCTCTTCTTATTTAATAGTTTCTTTAAGATTTTTAACAGAATCAATGGCTTCCGATAAGAGTAAGTTAACAGTATCTTGATTGAGAACAGTTTCAGAGAGTTTAGAGAAATCCTCAAGCTTTTTAATTAAATTTTTTAATGCATCCAAACCTAGACCTTCTTGAATTGTTTTCAATTCTTTTGTTGTTCCTTTTCCTATCTCCCGTACCACATCAATATGTTTAGTTTGAGTAACATTAATTTCATTCGAAAATTCCTCTAATTTTGCTGTTAGATTTGAAATTTTTTGTTCAATATTTTGGTTCAGAGAATTAAGGGCTTCGTTAAGCTGGTTTATCGAAGTACCTAACTGAGCAATCCTTTTATAGATATTTTGAAGAAGATCGGTTAACATTTCTGCCATGCTATATCAACTTTTTCGTATTTTTTTTTGTAAAAAAATCTCTTTTTTTCACTTCAATTATAAATATAACAGATTACACCAATAAAAAAATTTTTATCTTTTTTCTGATTTAATTAGTTTATATTAATAAAATATATCAATTGAATTGGGCCATTTGCTTAGCCTGGTTAACAAGGTTTTATATGCTTGGTCAACAAGCGCAGGTCTTATAAATGACTATCGGACATACAGTAAATAAATCTGTCCGAGAAAGTAAAAACCTGAGAGTTGAAAGGTAAAAACCTTTCAGCGGGTAAATCCGGGGTTCAAATTGTCTCACTTGACTAAATTGAGCGTGAAAATCCCCGATGGCCCATTCTTTGATTTTAGATCGTGAAACATCCATTACATTATTTTATATATATCTTAAAAATATTTCTTAATATATTGAGATAATATCTAAGATATAATAAAAGAATTGAATAAATAGAAATAAGTGTCTATTTATCTAAATTTGAACTAATTAAATCAAGAAGCCATCTTTTAATCTGAGTAAGATTTTTAAGAATACCAGGGATAAGATTTTCAGGAAAATTTTGTTCTTGTTCGAGTCTTTGAGCTGTTTCCATCCATTTATTTAAAGCTAATTGCACTAAACTTGCTCCTTCCGCTTCCATAAATAGTGGAACAACGGCAGCAGATTCGCGAGCATCTCCAATGGCAAAGTAGATTTTTCGGTTTATACCTTTTAACATAACTAAATTTGCACACTCATCGAGTTTTCTCTCTACTAAAATATTTTTTAGAATCTGAGTCTTCATTTCTGCATCTTTTTTCGCAAAAATTTCTTTTCTCTTTTTTAGAGTAGGTTGGATTTCAGTGATTACTTTATCACCAGTAGTCCCTTCGCTAAAATATTTAGTAATTTTCAGAAAATCATCTAGAGCTTCTATTGATATAAATTTTTTGCTATTTGAATACAAAACTGCTTTAGATCCACCCTGTTCTTCGCTTGAAGATAATTTAATATAAATATTTCTCATTGTCACAGAATTACACGTGTGATAAGCCAGTTCAAATAATTCACGAGGTATTAAAGGTCCATATGGTTCTTCTATCTGTTTAGAAGGCCATTGTGACATAATAACATTATTAAACTGGTTTAATAGCCGATTTTCCATTACGAAATCCTCTCCAACGATTTTAATGTATTCAAATAATTTTTATTAAAATATAGAACTTCTAGTTTTTATTTATTTTGATTTCTGTTATGATAGAACTTTAAATTTTTTGAATTTTTATTATTTCACTACTTGTTTATATGCTTTTTCAAACCGCTCTACAGCTATTAGGATGTCTTTTTCATTTGCACCGATAGCAGCATTCATTACAATATAAGGAGTTGAATAATTTGAACAGCATGTACCAAATGATTTCTCTTTAGGATTATATACTCTTGGTCCAGTAACTCTTAAATTATATAATGCACCTCCGAGAGCATAAAGTTGATCTTCCTTTAAATTTCTTAAAGATAATGCTACAGCAACAGGATTAAAAATGTTAAGAATTTGTTCATTAATATTTTTAGCAACTTCTCCAAGTTTTTGTTCAAGCAATTTTCTGTTTTTCCGTTGGACTTCAATTAATTTTTGATAACCCTTAATTCCATATGATAGCACTGAAATTAAGAAATTCACCACAGGAGTAGCTGAGGCACGCCCAGCATAAGCTTGGCTGATCTTAGTTATATTTTCTTTAATAGGTGATGCGATTATAGCTCCACCAACAGGAGTAAGAAAATTTTTGTCTGTTGATTGAATTATAGCATCGACTCTACCAGCATCTATTGCTGATTGAATTAGTTTCATCCATTCAGAACTTTGGACGCCATATGCATTAATAATAATATGAATAAGATCTTTTTCTTTAGCAAATTTACTAATTTCTTTAATGTTGTCATGTTCGCGAGGTGGGAAAAAGCTTGTTATTGAAATAACAGCAAAACAATTATTGTCTAAACTATCTATTATATCCTCAACTGGAATTCTAACCGCATCTCCAAAAATCTTCCCTCTTATGATTTTTGTTTTACAATCTATTAAATCAATGGATTTCAGTATTGATTTATGATCAATTTGAGGAACTAATACTGTTCTTTTAGAATTTATATTTTGTTCACTTTGAGCTGGTTTTAGAGCACTTAATGTTAAAGATAAGGACATTCCAGTACATAATGGGACTAAAATTGCATCTTTAATGTTTGGTAATCCAAAATTTCTTAATATATCTCGAGCTAAATAGTTAGAAAGTTTATACATTATTGATGCTCCAGGTGCTTTTGGTTGAGGAGCTGTTAAGAAACCACTTCTTCCCACACCATGACAAAATCCTGCTGATGTTTTTAGATGTAATTTTGAAGCGATTCTTGCTTCCCTTTCGCCCACTCTCGCAGCATTAATATCTTTATCTGTATCCATATTGGAAAGAGTTTTAAGAAGATATTCAATTTGCTCATCAGTCCAAGGTTCTTTTGGAACACTTCTTTGTTCAAACAAGATTTTTATTGGATTTAAAAATTCATTTAAAACAATTTGTCCTCTATTTAACATATTTTCAGGAATATTTAAATTTTTAAAAAAATCAATAATTTTATTAAAATCAACCATAAAAATCACTAGAAGTTTTAAATTGGCGGCTCTCGAGGGGAATCGAACCCCTACCCCTCCGCAGGATAACTGGGTTTGAAGCCCAGCGTCAGAGACCACTTTGGTTATCTCACTCTCTAATGTTGTGAGATTCTAACCGTCAAGAGCCTTCATTTTAAGCCTTTAAAATCAACTTAAACGTCAATTCAAATTATTTATCTTTTTAAAATAAGTTTTTGGTTATAAATAAGGGTATAATTATTTGATTAAGAAAATGAACTAAAAAAGATCTGAAACATTTTTACCTTCTTCAAAAATATTACTAACTTTCTCCATAATCTCAGGGATATTTATATGTTGAGGACACTTTTCAAGGCATTCACCACATTGTATACATAAACTTGCGGCTCCATCTACCTCTTCTCCTTCAGAAAGTTTTTGCTCTAAATCTTCTTGTGTTTTGGCCATCCTATCATAAAAAGATAATAGTCTATCTTTACGTGCTTCGCCCCAATATCCTAATTCATTTAATAATCTAAAAACCCATGGAATAGAGACACCATTTGGACATGGTAGACAATACCTACAATCAGTACAAGGAACAAGATCATAAGTTTTATATGCTTCACGTAATTCAGAAATAATCTTTAAATCATCTTTAGTTAAATTATTAACTTTCGAATTGTTTGCTGATTCTATATTTTCTTTAACTTGCTGCATTCTACTCATTCCACTTAATACCACTGAAACTTGAGGATGATCCCAAACAAATTGTAAAGCCCAATCAGCCATAGTTCTTTTAATTTTTGATTTATTAAGAATTTCCTTAAACTCAAGTTTTTCATCAAGTTTTTTCTCGGGAATAGCTAATTTTCCACCGCGTATTGGTTCCATAATTATTAATGCAATATTCTTACTTCCCGCATATTTTAGTCCTTTTGTACCTGCTTGATATTCTACGTCAAGATAATTAAATTGGATTTGACAGCAGTCCCAATTGTAGTAATCAATTATCTCTTTAAACACCTCAAAAGTATCATGAAATGAGAATCCTATATATGTAAACAATCCCTTAGATTTTGCTTGTTCCATTTTCTCAATCAAGTTAAATGTTTTGATTTTTTCTAATCTATCTTTATTTAGTCCATGAAATAAATATAGATCAGGATTAGTTTGTAATCTTTCAATCTGTTCTTTAAGGAATTTATCAAAATCATCCCTTTTCTTTACTAACCACATTGGTAGTTTTGTTGCTAGATGAATTTTTTCTCTGTAGCCATCTTTTAGCGCCTTTCCTAATAGAATTTCACTTTCTCCATTATGATAAGGATAAGCTGTATCTATGTAATTTACTCCATTATCTATTGCATATCTAATCATTTCTATCGCTATTTTTTCATTGATCTTTGAGTTTTGATCTACAGGTAATCGCATAGCGCCAAACCCAAGAGCAGACACTTCCCAATTAAGAGATCCCATTTTTCGATACTTCAATTTATCTTCTCTTTTCTTTTTTTTTTAATTAAAAAGTTAAAGTTTGAATAATAAATGAATTTTATTATTAATAGTTATAAAAACATAATTTTATACTATTTTAGTAGTAAATCTATTGAGTTAATATTATAAATATTAATAAGCCATCTTCTTTGTGTAAAAGTAATTTAAAGGATGAATTACTAAATTTGGACTGTTTTTTTTTATATAAAGACATAGTTGTTATTGATTTTCAAGGAAAACGAAAAACTTAAGTGAAAATTATATGAGTAGTAAAATAGAATTAAAAATTGATTTTCAAATAGTTGAATGTCCTTTTATAGAATCTTGTATGCTTCCGAAAATACGGTTTTTATGTAAAATTCCAAATTGTAAAAATTGCCCAGATTATATCTCCAAATTAGTTAAAATTAGATAAAAAAAGTAAATTATTTTATTATCTTATTTTCAATATCACTACAATTTATCCTTCTGCAGCCTGGTGTTTTTAATGGAATATTATAAACCCTTTTAATAAAATTAACAATTATATGACTAGTTGCTCCAAAAATAACATATCTTTTACCATTTTGAGGTGATTTGTAATTATATTTCCCAACACTAATAGTGTCGCCTTTAAGCATGTACGTTCTCTCTTTATAATTCTGTTTTTTTACAAAAAATGTAATAGGTATTTCTAATATCTCTTTTACTTCCGCATCTTGTTTTATCATTTGTTGATCCTGACTTATAAAAGCAACAAATGGTGTTATTATAAATCCTTTTGGTGTTAAGTGATCATCAATGCATCCTAAAATGTTTTCATTAGGAAGTTTTATCCCTAATTCTTCCTTTAATTCTCTTTTCGCTGTATCTAAATAACTTGAATCAAGGGTAGAATCATATTTACCTCCCGGGAAAGAAATTTCCCCGGAATGCTTATCATTTTCTCTTTTCGTACGACGTATTAAAATTAATTCATATGATTTAATTTTATAAGGAATTAAAAGAACAAAAACTGCAGATTTTACAAAGTTTTCATGTTCCATAGAAATTCTATATGGAGAATTAAAATCCATTAGTTTGCTTTTTATTAACTCTCTACTGAAAATAAAATTTGTAAATTTCATTATTTGGATTTCTAAAATTTTCTAGTGATTTGATTTCTATATTTAATATATTCTTTCATTTGTTTGATTTTTTCAAGTTTAAAACGTTTTAATCCCAATTGAGACATGTTAAGTTCATAAACTTTTTCTATAAAACTGATTATCATATAAGCTGTTGCTCCCCAGATGCTATATTCTTGTTCATTATTTTTATCAATGTAATTGAAATAGAAAACAGGGAATTTTTTTTCTTCAATGTCAATAGCTTGTTCTTTAAAATTTTTTCTGCTAGTAAAAAATTCGATGGATACTTTAAGAATTCTTTGAACTTCTCTCTCATCTTTTACTAGAACTTGATTTTTATCAATTATTCCTAAGAAGGGGGTAATTATATACTGAGTCATTGTAGGAAAATCATCTAAACATCCAAATATTTTAATTTTATCACGAGGTACACCAATTTCTTCTTCTGTTTCTCGTAAAGCCGTATCTTCAAGAGAATTATCGAATCGGGAATCAAATTTTCCTCCGGGGAAAGATATTTCACCCCTATGTCTTAAACCTTTTTCTGAGCGATGAATTAGTATTAATTCATATGGTTTATTATCATATGGAATAATTGAAAAAAGAACAGCAGCACTAGTAAAAAACTTATCTTTTATGGAAATTCTTAAAGGTGAATCGCAGGGTAGCAATTTTTTTTTTATAAAATTTTCATTGAAAATTAAATCTAAGGTATCCATCAGTTTTAGCAAAAATTTTAAGAGATTGATTATTTAAAAATCATAATATTATATCCTAATAAAGTTTTTAGCAAGTGTGTAATTATGAAACTTCCGAAAGAACTTAGAGACAGTCGTGATCTAGGCGGATCGGGCAAATCTAGAAAATGTTCAATTAAAGAGTGTAGGGAAACTGCTATTCGATCTCTATCAGAAAATTCTTGGAAAAGATATTTGGAAAAAGCGGGTTTAATATTTATTGAAAATACACAACATAAAATATATTTATGTAAAAAACATTATAATCAATCTAATAAGTTCAGAAAATCCCAAGAGAAGATTTTTCAGAAAAAAGGATTTTTAAATAATTCAATTGCAATTAAAAAGGGAAAATGGGAAGATTAAGGAATTATTGCCATTTTCTCATAAATAGTATTGATTAAGTTAAGTTGGCCTTCAATTAATCCTATAGTTAAAAGTGATAATCCTAAAAGCAAAATTATGACTGCAATTAATTTATTTCTCATTAATATCGTATTTTTAAATATTACTTAATAAAAATATTTTTACAATTAATCTTATTTTGTTAATTTTTCTAATGTATCAATTTTAATTTCAATTTTTTTCAATTTTAAGTCAAATTCTTTATCTTTTTCATTAAACTCATCTTCCGTTAGTTCTTTGGCATGATATCTACCTTTATTTAATTTTCTCTCCCCTGATAATTCTGCTTTTTCTAATTTTAATTCTTGAATCCATAATTTCATTCCTTCTATAAGGTTCTCTCTTTCTTCTT
>JBHLOG010000228.1:0-4207 GCA_048940765.1 Promethearchaeota archaeon
TCAGGAAAAAGTAAGATGTGAACACCTTCATTTTGCGCTTTTTCAATCATATTTTTAATTTTATTTTTTATTTCTTCAATTCTGTTTTCTCTTACTCTTAGAAGTCCTGAAGATTGTGTTTCAAATAATTCTTTCATGATGTCTCCGGTCTTAGATACACCTATTTGAGCAATACCCACTCTACACTCGCTTTTTTGAACTTTAGGATATTCTATAAACAGATCTCTATAAACTAATTGATATTTCTTTCTATCCATTCTCTCTATCGCTATGCGTTTTTCTTCATCGCTGAACTGACGAGCTTCACTTAATCGAGGAGATTGACTACTTTCAAGTGGACAAGAAGGAGCAACTATTCCTAAAGTACTTCGAGAGATTGAGGGTTCTTTTATCGTGCTTAAAGCTGAAAAAATAATTAATTCTTCCTTCTCAACCCTATTCAATCGATCTTGAATTTCTTTTTCCTTATCTTTATAACCGGCTTTTCCAAATAATTCTACTGCTGATTTTAAATACTTTCCACCAATTCCTAAAAGTTTTCCTTTTTCCTGAAGATCTGTTTCTTCATCAGCTCTAATTAAGTGCCAAGCCGCATCAAAATATATCGAAGTTGCTTGAGCCCAGTCAGCTCCACTCTTAAAACCTCCTTTTTCATATAAAGTTGCGGCTTTACTAAGGGTTACTTTGACTTTTGGATATAATTCTTTTTTAATGTCCATTTCAATGGATTTATCAAATTTACAACCATATTCAAGCGCTTGGCAAAATGTTGAATTCCCAGAAGCTAGTAATTTTAACTTTGCATCCGTAAAAAGATCACTGGCTTTTGTAAACAATACAGCTGCTTCGGAAAATCTGTAAGGATCCAGATATTTTTCAGCGAGTTCCATATTTTCCCAAGCTCTGCACAGATAATAAACAGCCTCTAATTCTTCTCGTTCTCGTTTAATTTTAAATAAAATACATATATCTCTGAATTGAGAAGAGGCAAGAGCAAATTTTTCTGCAGCCGCAATATGTTCACCTTTTTTTCCTAAAATTCTTGCTTCTTCTAGGTTTATTCTCGCATTACAATGATTCACCCTTACTTGAGCTATTTTTTCAAACTTATTTATTCTCTCTTTTTCAAATTTTTCTTTTGATAGCTGATGGGATTTTTTTAAAGTTCCAATTGCTTTTTCAAAGATTTTTCCTGTCTCTTTAAAACTCTCTATAGCTTCATCGTGCTCTTCTTTTTTACTTAGTTGTTCTGCTTCTTCTAATGAAATCCATCCAGAATAATAAGAAGCTTCATAGCTATAACTTGATAATTCTATTAGAATATCATAAGCTTTCTTATAAAATTCCTTAGCTTTTATATGATTTTCTTGAACATGAAATGATTTAGCTTCTTCAATAAAATTCCATGCCCTTACATAATTAAATTTATCATTGATTCTATTTTTTAGAAGTTTATATTTTATCATTTTCAACGACTTATTATATGCTTCTTGAGCTTTCTTATAATTTTCTGCCGAAAGCATATAATTCCCCAATCGATCTTCTATACGAGCTATATATTGATAACTCGCTGCTTCATAAGAAAAGTATCTTCTATCAACACTCTCTTTTATAGTGTGCAGAAAAATATCCCGTGCTTGATTTAAAATAGTTTCTTCTCCCGTTATAATCCCTAATTCCTCATATAATAGTCCAAGTCTCATTTGCTCAGTAATAGCACCAGAACGAGATAATATGGCATAATCGGTTGATTTTTTTTGAGCATCTATTGCATTTTTAAGGTATGTTATCCTGTCTTCTTTCTTTTTAGCGATATCTGCAAGAGTTTTATAAGTCTTATAAAGACTAGAATAACCACCAGCCTGAGGAAATCCCCCTTCATATTTTAAACCGAATTCTTCTGCCTGTTTTGCACATTGAAGCATAATTTGGGCATATTCTCCTTGCTTTGTTTTTGATTCCGCAAGAATAGTAAGTTGAGAGTAAGCTAATATTAAACCTTGGTATAACCAAGCTTTACCACTAGGGAAATTTGGTGAACTCATCGCTTCTTTTGCATATTCGAGACCTTTTTCAGCATAGATTTTGCGTTGTGTCGTAGTAAAAAAACTTCTTTGTGAAGAATTAGTATAATAAAGTGCAGGTATTACATTTGTAATAGAATGATGAAAACTATAAGAATTTGCATAGATCTTCCCTAATTCCAAACAGTCTTTGATATCGCTAAGAATTCTTTTCTGGAGATAATTGATATTGCCACTAAAAAGTGCAAAGTAGTCTAAGAAAAACATATTCACTAGTATAGTAAATTTATTTTTCGTTTCTCTTGCTAAATTTAGAGCTTTTTCCAGTAATGCCATTCCTTTATCAAGATACATCTCCTGTTCTCTTTCATCTTCGATGAATTGATATCCAAAACCGCAATAACAAATCCCTGTTGCGGCATAAACAAGACTAACAGCCCAAGGATCATTTAGATTTTCGATTAATGCAATACTTTTATTACATTTTACTAAGAAATTCTTTATGATTTCCCTAAAATTTTCATTTTTTTTAAAATCCTTGACTGATTCTTCATTGAAGCCAATCATAAGTTGCACATTTAATGACTCAGACAAAATCTGAATATTCCCAATCTTTTTTGAAATCTCCCAAGCTTTATCAGCAGATTCACTTCCTTTTAGAGCAATTTGGTCATATTTTTCTTGATCAATCTTATAAGACATGAGGAGATGCGAATTTTGCGCAAAACGACACATTACTCTCGCAAAACTTTCATTATCACCCTCCTTGGAATAAATCTCACTTGCTTCACTAAAAAGTTTAATCGCCTGAAAAAATGTCTCCTGACCTTCCACATCAGAAGTTGCGAGAACTGCATTCATATAACATATTTCTGCTTCGCACTCAAGTTCTACAGCTTTATTTCCAAGTTGCTTAAAAAGCTTACTTGCTTCTTTATAAGCTTTAATAGCATACTTATTTTGTTTTATATATTCCTCTGCAATTTCTACTGTATCACTACTTCGGAGTCGAGTATATCCAAGATTTTTATAACAAGCAGCAGCTTTTTCGAGTAGATTTTTATCTAAATAAATTTTGATAACTTTTTCATATAATGCTGCCGCTTCAATCCAATTATACTTTCTTTCTTCCTCTCGTGCTTTGTTTAATAGTGACTCTTCAATTTCCTCTAAAGTCATTTAGGATCAATTATTGAATTGATTATGTTCTATTTCGACCTTAACTATCTAATATTAATTACCTCGAATGATTAATAAACATTCAGTTCAATTTATAATGTTTTACATTTTTAGAAAAAGAGTCTGAGTATTAGTCTTATCTTGTACTTTGAATAAATAATCGTTCTTTACCGTGTTCTTTTTCCCATTTTTTACGTTCTGAACGGAGCTTGAATAGATCTATATCTTTAAAAATCAATCCTTCTTCTTTAGCTGGGATAATTCGCTCAGTCCGGTCTTTTTCCGGTGTATAAATAAGAGATTCACCAAATTCTCCAATATTAGCAAAGAAAGAATAAGCATAAATAGATCGACGGGCATCAAAATGGGCTGCTTTAAAATCGGCAGTTACTGGCGTAAATGCGGGATTAAGAATTATATCTATAGGAGGCTCGGAATTTTTTAACTCTACTCTTAAGTCCATGTCAAGAAAATCTCGACAAATCGCAATGGCTATTCTCCCATATTCTGTATTGCAGATAATTGTTCTTCGAGGTAAACTGCTAACTTCTATTCCCTCTTTGAATTTTTTTCCCGCCTCGAAGCTTATAGTTGCGGGAATATGTTTCTCTTGTTCCCAAAGAATACCCTCTGGTCCAAAAACCATACTAATATTTCGTTTCGTTTCCACTTCATGAAAAGAACCTGGAACAATATACATCTCAGAAAATTTAGCCTGATCTGCAATCTCTTCCAGAACTTCCCCGTAGTTCAGATCAATAGTCATTTCTGGAAAGAGTAGGATATTGACTCCCTCGTTATGTGCTTTTTCAATCACAACTTTAACTTGAGATCTTACTTTTTCAATCTTATTTTCTCTTATTTTTAACAGACCTGAAGAACTCATCTCATAAAGTTCATCCATTATATTCCCAGTCTCGGATACACCTATTTGGGCAATACCAACCCTGCATTCTCTTCTTTGAACTTTAGAATATTCTTTAACCAAATCTTTATAGATAAGT
>JBHLOG010000070.1:0-17789 GCA_048940765.1 Promethearchaeota archaeon
TTACAACTTTTTCCACTAATTCACCATTAGATTTTGCTATAACTCCTTTAGATAAATAAAGATTATCTTCAAATCCAACTCTTACATGTCCTCCCATTATTATAGATAACGTGATCATTGGAAATTCGTATCTTCCAATCGCACCAACACTAAATGTGGAATTCTCAGGAATAGAATTTGTTAGAAAAAGCAAATCTCTTACCGATGCATTAATACCGCCTTTTACACCCAACATGAAATTAAAATGCATTGGATCTTTTATATACCCTCTTTCATGTAGTCGCAATGCAGTATCAATCATTCCCTTATCAAAGCATTCCAATTCATATTTTATTTTCCGATCATTCATTTCTTTCGCAAAATAAATTATAGTATTTTCAGTATTTATAAAGATTTCATCTCCTCCAATCCAATTCATAGTACCACAATCTAATGTAGCTATTTCAGGGGGAGGTTCCAAATAGATAGGTTGAAGTCTTTCTTCATTGGTCATGCCTACAGCTCCTCCAGTAGAAGGCATGATAATTAGATTTGGACACCTTTTTTTAATTTCTTCTATACACATTTTAAATCTCTTCTTATCTTGAGTAGGAGTCCCATCATCTTCTCTTACATGTAAATGAATTATACTAGCTCCTGCTTTACATGCAATTTCCGCCTCTTTTCCTATTTCGTCAATTGTATAGGGCACGAATGGATTATTTTCTTTTGTTACTTCTGCTCCACATATAGCAGCAGTTATAATCAATTTTTCCATTGGTTTCACCTCATATTTTACAATAAAATTAAAAATACAAAAAAATTATAATAACTTTTTAGCTTCTTTTAAAGCTTCATTTATCATATCTGCAGCATAATCAATATCTTCTTTGGAATGTCGATAACAAATATAACCATGATGGTAAGGTTGAAGAAATACTTTTCGTCGAATAAGTTGTCTATAGAATTCTTCTCTAAGTTTCCTATAGAGAAAATCTTTATCAGGAATAAATGTAATATAAGGCATCCAAGGTTCTCCAGAATAAATACAAGGAATACCACTCTCATCAATACTTTCTCTAACTTGCTTAGCAAAAATCATTCCTTTTTGGTTAATATTTTCTATAACTTTCTCACGCTCTAAAATTTCAATTGTTTTAAGAGCTGCGATTTGAGATAGACTATTGGGGAAAAAGGTTGAGCTCAAAAAAACTTTTTCTATTAAAACATCCATAAATTCAGCCTTACCTACAAGAGTGCTAATGGGATATCCATTTCCCATACCCTTACCAAATGCAGCAAGATCTGGAATAACACCAAACATTTTTTGAGCACCGCCCATATTTACCCTAAAACCAGTTCTTATTTCATCATATATTAATAAAGCATTATTTTCTATAGATAACTCTCGAAGTCCTTTTAGAAATCCTAATTTGGGCCTTTCAACTTCTCGACCCCCTGGTGTATGTATCGGGTTAACTATAATTCCTGCAATTTCATCTTTATATTTCTTAAATAAATTTTCAACTTCTTCTAGATTATTAAATTCAAATTCATGAAAATCTTCATAAAGTTTCTTTGGTATCCCCGCTTCGATTCCATGTACTTCACTAAAGGCATCATACCAACCATGATATCCACAACTAAGAAACTTAATTTTTTTTGTAAATGCTCGTGCTACTCTAATAGCTGCTACTGTTGCATCAGTTCCCATTTTCATTAAAACTAATTTTTCACAGCATGGGATTAAGTCCTTTAGTTTGTTAGCTAGTTTATTCTGGACTTGTTGAGTTAAAGACATACAGAATCCTTTATTGCGTATCTGTTCGATCACTGCATTATCTATTTCTTCTTCCCGATGCCCAATAATTATAGGTCCATAGGCACATAACATATCAATATATTCATTACCATCTACGTCAGTAACTTTCCCACCTTTCGCTGATTCAAAAAATATTGGATATTCTCCTTCAACGAAATTATATGGCCTACGAATACCTAAAATAGCTCCAGGGATTAAATTTAATGCCTCTTCATATAGTTTAAATGTATTACTAAGATTTAATTTATCAGTCAATTTCTCTCTCCATGTTTTGTAATATTATAGCATTTAATTATTAATCATAATTATTGAAGGTTTCTAAACGGAATCTCTTTCTTAATATCAAATTTTTTGAAGTACAAGAATAATTGTATTTTCACTTTTTATCTGAAATGAAAAATATTGCTCTAATTATATTCTATAATAAATTGATTTTTGTTTTGATAATATTTTGGGGTTATTAGTAAAGGGAAACCATTTGAAGTGGAAAAAAATGTCAAATAAATTGGTATGTAGTATATGCGGTTCAGAAAGATCAGTTCCTATCTGTTGTGAGAAATCAATGATGGTAAAAGGTGATTACTTACTGTGTTGTTGCTCAAAAGATTGTGGTTATCAACCTATTCCTGAATGTTGTGGAAAGAAAATGATGTATATTGAATAATAAAGGGAAATAAAAACTTTTTTAATAAAGTATGTGAATTTTACCATAAAAGAAACTTTTTTTTATATAGTTATCGTTTTCTTAAAACGGGTAAAATCATTTTTTAAACGGATACTTTTGAAAGTTAATTGGCTCTCTTTAGAGAGCCTGATTTCGTTAACTTTATTTTCTTTATCTTGATAAATTGCTTAGTTCAAACTAAGCTAAGGAATCTTTAACCATTTTAACAAATATTACTAAATTAAGACTCTCTCATTTGTTATTTTTGAATATTTTCTGATTTTTATTAATGCTAAAATCAATTTCTACAACGCTACACATATCTACTATATCCCCACTCAGAGCCACTGATATTATACTCACTATGTTCATTATATCTCTCGGTGGCATAGAGCTTAATCCTATATCAGCTATAGTACTGAGCAATCCAATACTATTGATTATAATAGGAATTTTACCAATATTGCTTTATTTTCCACTTAAAACATACAAAAAGAGCTATTTTTTAACATTTTCTATATTCAATAGCATATTAATTAGTTATGAGCTAATTTTGATTATTTTGGCTCTAAATTAAAAAAAAATAGGGATTTAAGTTGTATCTTTTATAATAGATACTGAATTGTAGAATATAGTTCCTATAGTATCGTTTATGTAAAATGTTAGTGTGTTAATTCCTTCCTCTGAATCACTCCAATAAGATTGGTCTATAGTTCCGTTTACCGTGAAAGTGAAACTCGTTATCCCGTTATCTAATGAATACCACATAGTATCACGGTTTTCATATAGGAATTTGTAAATCTCTATGCTAAATGCGGGAGCTACTACTCCAATTATTTGATTTGGTATTGGTGTGTTAAACCAAAATAGTAAAGTCAGAGGAATTAATTCGAGCAGAATAATTAATTGACGAAGATAAACTCGGTGATGCTCTCACACTCTTGAATAATTACGAGTAGAAAGAAAAACTCACCAATCATGATAAAGCATTCTGTCATTTACTTCAATCTCAAATTCTATTTTTGCATGTGAAATACCAAGAAGTATTTAAACACGCTTACTTGCGATAACTGAGGGCAACCTCATTCTCAGTGACTTCTTCTTAGACTACATACAAAGTCTTTTAAGTTAGAGAAACTTCTTATTTTTCATTAAAATTCATCCAATAATAAATTCGATCAAATCTAATCCCTATTGAAAAGGATTAATTTAAGAAAAATTTAAAAAAATGCCCGATTCGATAGAAGATGAAATATTAAGAGGATATTCCTTGCTAAATGATGGAAAAGTAGAAGAGCTTCTCCAAATTATTGATAAAATTGAAATGAAGAAAAACCTCGCGCCTCAAAGTCTGTTAAGCTGTCAACTCTTGAAAGCAAACACGTTTTTTTCCATACTGAGATTCGGTAAATCTCTTCAAATCGCTAATAAAGTTTATCTAGGTAGTATTGAATTAGCAAAACCACTTTGTGCTGTTGATGCTTTTTCTATTAAACATTGGTGTCAACATTATCTCGGTAGTTATTCAACTGAACAAATCTTAAGTGAAGTTGAGACTCTTCAAGTGTTACTAAATTCGGTTACAAATGTTCCTGTTTCAGAACTAGAATTGAGAAGAACGATATTAAATTTCTGGAAAGGGATTAATTTTTATTATAAGGGGGCATTAGGTTTAGCTAGTGAGCAAATCAAGCTTGATCCCAGTTATTTTAAAAAAGATATTAAATGGAGTAAATTATTTCCCATTTATCTGATGGCACAAGGGTATGTATACTATAGAAAAGGAGATTTATCGTTAGCCTTACAGAATTATAAAATAGGTGTTGAATCTATAGATGGTAAATCTAAGATCTTTAAACTTATTGCTTCAGAATCATATCGAGGCATGGGAAATATTTATTACTTAAAGGGTGATTTGATTCAAGCGCTTAAATTTTTTGAAAAAAGCATTGAGATTAGTATAGAGTCAGCATGGTTTGGTAATCTAGGTTGGGTATATCTTAATATAATTAAACTTTTGCTTGACAAAGATAACATTAAACAAGCCCAGGAGTATTTAGATTATTTTAAACTATTCAAAGAAAATGCTGATAATACTCAAGTAAATTCGCTTTATGAGTTATCCAAAGCAAGAATATTAAGAAGTAGCGGTAAAATCCGAGATCTAGTAAAAACTGAAGAAAATCTTAAAGAAATTCTTGATAACGAAGAATACACGCATATAATAACCCAAACTCTGGTTGAATTATGCGATATATTTTTAGAGGAATTACGTATAACCAATGATCTGATGATATTAAAAGATGTTGAGCCATATATTGCTCAGCTTATAGAAAAATCTGAACGTTCTAATTCCTACTGGCTTTTAGCTGAAACTACACTATTAAAAGCTAAGCTCGAAATGCTTCAGATAAATATGGCTAACGCCAGAAAATATTTAACCCAAGCTCAACAGATCGCTGAAAGATTCAGCCTAAATCAGTTAGTCTCGAGAATTACCAATGAAAAAGATGATTTACTAAAAAAATTAGATTTATGGAAAAAATTAAAGGAAATGGATGCACCGATGTCCGATCGTTTTGAACTCGCTCGATTGGATGAACAAATTAAAAGAATGGTTAAGAAACAGGTGGAACTAACTCATCATGTCACAGTAGAGAAAGTGGCAATTTCTAAAGAGAAAAAAATTTGCTTGGTTTGTAGGGGGGAAGTATTAAGATATTCCTATATATGTGAATGCGGTGCCATTTATTGTGATAATTGTGCCCAAGCATTAACTAATTTGGAAAATGTGTGTTGGGCTTGTGATATTTCTATTGATTATTTAAAACCCATGAAACGATTTAAAGAAAAAGAAGAAAAAGTAGAAGTTAAGGAAGAAGTTAATAAAAAATTCTAATCATTCTCAACTATCTTAATTGAGTAATTTTATTCCAATAAAAATAAGATACCCAAGATTATTTCCTTTTATGACTTTTTGTCATATAATTTTTGTTAAAAAAGTTTATAGATATGGTAATTTTTTCACGATTTTTTAATAAACAAGATTTGCAATTATATCCTTAGCAACATCAGCTTGCTTTTTGCTCAATATTTTTCTTATCCTTAAATCATTGATAGCATCTTCAAGGCGTGTATCTAAATTCTTAATTTCCATTAGATTATTTTTATCGCCTTGAGTTTCAACTAGTTCTATCATAGCATTGTCTTTATTCATTAAATCTCTTAATTTTTGTCTAAAACTCCCTTTAACTTTGGTGCTTACAATTTTTCCTCCATCTATTAATATTGGTAATACGGGGGCTCGTTCTGTTGTTCTATTTGTTGTGGGATCTAAAAAGAAAAATATGTATATTGGAATCCCTACTATTACATTCTTAGTCTTTATTTCAAGAGTATAATCATTGAAAAAATTCTGAACATTTGTCATTTCGGTATCGATTATATATTCAATATTATCTAGACAAGATTGCTTTTCTGTTTTTATTTTTGCTACTATATCTTCTGCAGATGTCAAATCACTGCTTAATTCACTGTGTTTTTGTTGAATTTGTTTCTCTACTTCTACTTTTTTACGCTCTAATTCTCTCACTTTTTGTTGTTTTGATTTTTCTAAATCAAAAACTTCTTTTTGTACATTTTTTCTCAATTGATAAATTTCATTTTGATATCGAGAGATTGAATTCCCAAGATCTTGATATTTTAAATTTATATCCTTTAAACCTTCTTCTACCAAAAATAAATCTCGATTATTAATTGCATTTTTCAAGCTATCAACACTGTGTTTTAATGTACTAAGTTCGCCGTTTAATTCTCCAGTCTTATCATTTATTTTGTATTTACCAACTTTAACCAATTCTTCTGGGGATTTTTCTATTTCGCGTTCCATTTCTTCCTGTAATTCTTTATTTAGTATTGAAAGTTGTTTCTCTTCTTCCCCGGTATCTACTTTTGTATCCCGAATTTTATCAACATCCTTTCCTCCTTTTTCAATCCATCTCTCACATAATTTTATAATAACATCTCCATAAGCTTCGAGTAAATTTACATCTTTTTGTGAGACAAATTCAAAAATTTCAGGTACTATTTTTGTTTGATTTACACTCTTAGCTATCGGACCACCTTCCAACAGAAAGTATGGTGTTGAGTGAGAACTTAAATCATATTGATTTAAAAGAAAATTTTGGAAATATTCAACCTCACTTGCATTAAATAGTGCTTCTTGTATTACGGTTCCTCTCTTAAAATTCTTAGATCTTCTTAAATAGGTACTATTATAATTTTGTAATGAATTAAAAAAAGATTCTGGATCTGCTCCTTTAATAACATTTTCAGGTCTCGGAGGAGTTTGAGCAAACTTTCCTACACTTAACTTTTCTTGTTTATTCATAAGATAACTACAAACGCAAGCTCGAGTATCACTTAAAGGGATTAACCTCACTGGCCAAAAAGCGGTGGTTATTTTTGATAGTTTGCCTAACTTCTGAAATTTCTTACCATAAATTCCTACACATTCAATCAATCCCATTGCTATTTCGTTTAGTAAAGCAGCTTGGCTTCTTGCGGGAGATATCTCACCCAAATTAATCAAAAAAGGTATAACATTGTTAACCATAATTGTTTCACTTAAATTTTCTATATTATTTTTTAATGCCGATAGAATAATTAAACTTTACTTTTTAATTCTATTCAAATTAAAGAATTTCTTTAAAGATTTAAATATATAGAGAAAAAAATATTATACATTATTTTAGTCTTCTAAGTAAATTTAAAAATTAGAGGCAATAGAATGGAAAAACAAAATAGAATATTTTTAATTAAGATTATTAGTGTTATTATTTGTATTATTTTAATCGTAATAGTATTATTATTCCCGATATTTTTTGATTTTAGTTGGAATCAATCATTAAGAGATGCATTACCAGGTAATCAATATTTTTTTCGATATATAACAGAATTTGGAGCAACCTATCTTTATTTGGGACTATTTTTTGTCATTTTTTGGGGAATTAATAAAAAAATTGGTAAATCGCTGCTTTTTGTCTATGTATCTTCGAATTTTGTAAATTTTTATTCTAAAGCAATTATTGCAAATGAAAGACCACCAGAATCTGAGTGGCTTCTGATTGGTGCTTCTCATTTAAGCACACCGAGCGGACATGCTATGAGCTCAGCAGTAGTTTGGGGATTTTTATCTATGAAAGTTAAACAAATTGTAATGTGGATAATCTCTATAGTTATTATTATTTTAGTAGGATTATCTAGAATATATCTGGGAGTTCATTGGGTAGGCGATGTTATTACGGGTTGGTTATTTGGAGGAATTATTTTACTTCTCGTTTTGTTGTTTGAAGATAAAGTCAGTGAGTTTATGGATAATCATAATGTTCTTTATAGCTATCTTGGATTAGCGACATTAGGATTGATTGTAATGATATTAACAGAAATGTTTTATGATTCAATATATAATTTTGGGACTCCAGGAGGGCAGATGATAGGATTAGGTATAGGGCTTGCTTTGGAACATAAATTTGTGAATTTTGAAATAAACCCTAAACCAGGTGAAAAATGGAAATTAATTATGAGGATCTTAATTGGAATCATTCTTCTTTTAGTAGTATATTTGGGAATATACTTAATTATTGACTCTGACATTTTCTGGATGAATGCGCTTCATTATATAATAACTTTGATTATTGGTTTATTTATTTGGCCTTTACTATTTAAAAAGATGGGTATCTAGTCTAATTTAAAATCTCTTACAAAAAAGGAGTGAGAAGAAAATTGAATAATAATGAAAAAATGAGGATTGAAGATTTAATTATGTTTTGTGGTTTTATATTTTTAATTATGGGTGCTATAGGAATTGTTTATATTGGATTATTAGAGGGTTTAAATAATATTATCATTATAGGAATAATAATCCTTATTGTTGGAATTATAATATTACTGGGTATTGCATTACTTGATAAAAGGAAATCTATTTGAAATAAAAAATAATTATTATTAATCAACAAATCATTAAGATTAAAAATTAAAAAACAAGATTAATTTTTTTAATATGATAGATAAATTTCTTGAGGGAAAAGGAGCAGTCATCACAGGAGGTGCTTCAGGATTTGGACGCGGAGTCGCTTATGCATATGCAGAAAGAGGGGCAGATTTAGTCTTGGTTGATATCAATAAAGAATTACTGGAAGAAACAAGCAAGAAAGTTGAGCAAGCCTCTGGAAAAAAGGTTATTCCAATTGTTTGCGATGTATCTAAGTCTGATCAGGTAAATGCTATGGGAAAACAAGCATTTAAAGAGTTGGATAATGTCTACATCTTATTCAACAACGCAGGGATAGGTACTGCATTTGGTAGAAACATATTAAGAGAAAAAGAAGCAGACTGGGACAAAATAATGAATGTAAACCTTAAAGGTCAATGGTTAGTCGATTGTGCATTTGGAAGGAAGATGAAAGCCCAGAACTTCGACCCAATTGCTGGTAAGATAATTCATACGGCATCAATAGCAGGTATTGTTGTTGATAACGGAATTCCAGCATATTCCATAAGTAAAGTAGGGATTATTGCATTAATGAAATTAGTAGCTCAGACACTTGCACCAAAAGTTACTGTCAATTCAATTTCTCCTGGGTATCATTTAACTCCGATTAATGTAGACGAAGATGCACTTAGACTTATGATGAAAGAAGGAAATGTTAAAACTCCATTAAACAGGATTGGAACCGTTCAAGATGTAGTAGATATTATGTTGTTTCTTGCTTCATCAGATTCAAATTTCATCACAGGACACAATTTCACCATTGATGGCGGTGTGGCAGAGGTTGGATGTCCAGCAAATTATTTAAAAACAGATATATAAAATCCCAACTATAGAAAATAAATGTGATATTATGATAGAAAATGTAGATGAAAAACAACCTTTTAAAGGGAAAGTAGCCATCATTCCTGGTGGATCTAAGGGAATAGGTAAAGAATCAGCGAGATTTTTTGTTGAAAAAGGAGGGAGTGTCTGTATAATAGCAAGGGGAATGGATGCCTTAAAACAAACTCAGGAAGAATGTAGTAAAATAAAATTTGATAACTCTCAATTTGTCGAAATAATATCATGTGACACCACTAATATGGAAAAATTAAAACCGTTGATTAAAGATTTTATTGATAAACATGGAGTTCCAGATTATTTATTTAATTTTGTTGGTTTTGCTATTACTCAATATCTTGAGAAATTAACCCTTGATGATTTTAAAAGAAATATGGATGTTAATTATTATGGTCAATTAGTGCCTACTCTTATAGTTTTGCCATATTTCATGAAAACGAAAAAAGGATACATTGCTTTTACTTCTTCAGCATTAGGTTTTTATACTTTTATGGGTTATGCTGCTTATTCTCCAAGTAAATATGCGCTTTTTGGTCTAGCAGAAGTATTTAGACACGAATTATTACCTTATAATATTAAGATTTCAGTCCTTTTTCCTGTAGATACAGATACACCTGGCTATGCGGAAGAAATGAAGCAGAAACCAGAAGAATGTAAACTAATTTCAGAAGTGGGAAAAGTCATGACAGCTAAACAAGTTGCTGAAGAATTTATTAATGGTGTATTGAATGAGCGTTTTGAAATTTTACCCGGTGAAGCTGCAATCCAAATGAAAGAAATGAGAGAGAATCCAGATCAAATTCGTGGAATTTTGGATAGTCTTTATAAACGCGCTAGACGCAAAACTAAAAGAAAAATTTAATATTTTTATTTTTTTATCATTGATTTACAAATAGGCTTTAAAAATAATTTTAAGATTGTTTAGAAAGAATTATAAGACTTTTTACTTTTTCCTTCTTCGTTTCATCGTTTGCTGAAATTCTAGTAATGCTCCAAAGGTATTTTCAGTATCAAAATATACAAACCATTGTTTTCCAATTCTTCCTTCTTGTAATACTTCAATACCTTTCTTTTTAAATTCATCAATCGTTACCTGTAAATCTTCAACATACATACCTACAGCATGGAGTCCCTCCCTTCCTTGATCTAAAAATTCCTTAAAAATACAATCTCCACAAATGTCAGTGGGTTGCTGTAGCTCAATTTGGACGCCAAATAAACGACTAAATCCATAATTTAATGTTATTGATGCTTCCTTGCCTCTCAATTTAGCACCTTCATGAGTAATATTCTCCATAACAGCGAATTTTATTCCATATATCTCCTCCATGATTTTCGCGTGTTTTTTAATATCTTTGTATACAAAGCTCAGTTGTTCTATTTTCATATTTTCCAAATTCATTTCAATGTTTCCAGTCATTTTTTATCATTAAATCAATTTAATTTATTGAATCACATTATTATTTTCTTATATTTATAATTTTTTAAAGAATTAAATCAGAAATTAAGATTTTCTTTTTAACTTCATTGATTCATGTTCTAAAATCCATTTAATAATTATAACAAAAATTAGCGACTCTTGCCTATTTAAACTATGACTAGAATTATACAACAAAATTGCAAGATAATAAATTTTCTAAGTGTAGTCTTTACACCTATTTTCATGATTTGTGGATTTCTAAATTTATAGTTTCAAATATTTATCTCTTTTTATTTCAATTATTTTTAATGAATTTCTCAGAATAAAAGTGAGAATTTATAAAATTAGAAATCTAAATGTATAACTGTAAACTTAAAATATTACAATTAAATCTTTAGAGGAAATAATAATGGTAAAAGTAAATGGTGCACAGTTAGTAGTACGTGCTTTAGATAATCAAGGTGTTAATGTTATATTTACTCTTTGTGGGGATAATCGCCTGATCTATCATTATTGTCAAGATCCCTCATGTTCAGAAGCAGGAATAGATATTATCGATTTTAGACATGAACAAGCTACAGGACATGCCGCTATGGGGTATTATCTTGCTACAGGTCAAGTGGGTGTATGTTCAGTCCAATCTGGACCAGGGATCACAGATTTATTCCCTTCAATTCCAATTGCTTATGATTCAAGCATTCCTCTTGTAGCAATTTGTACAAGCACTGCACTGATGGAGTTTGAAAAATTAGCTCAAAATGAGATCGATGTTGTTCCTTCTTTCCGCCCAGTGACGAAGTGGAGTGGATATTGCTATGAAACAGCTCGGATTCCGGAATATATTAATATGGCTTTTAGAATTGCTTCAACGGGTCGCCCTGGACCAGTTCTTCTGCTTATTCCTTTTGATATTTTGCTAAAAGAATGTGATGATGAGTTAGACATTGTAGAACGAGCTTTCAAACATGTACAAAAATTGAGATCGTTTTATGGTCCTTATGGAAATGAAGAACTTGTATGCAAAGCAGTCGATTTATTATTGAAAGCTAAAAGACCTTTGATAATTGCAGGAACGGGAGCTGCTTTCTCAGATGCCTCTTTAGAGTTATTGAAATTTGCTGAATTGACAAAAATACCTGTGGGATCTTGGGGTTTTGGTATTGGAGAATTTCCAGCCGATAATCCATTATTTTTTGGACCTGCAAATCCCTTAGATGGTCCAGGAACATCACTACTTCAAAATGTAGATGTTGCTTTAATACTAGGCTCAAGGATAAGTGAATTGATGAATTATGGATATATGCCTTACTTTTCAGATGAAGCAAAACTTATCCAAGTAGATATAAAGGCTGAAGAAATTGGTAGAAATAGAGCTATTGATATCCCTATTGTAGGAGATGTAAAAGGTGTTCTTACTCAGATGATAAAAATAGCAGAAGAGAAAATAGATAGTCCAAGAACTGAAACTTCATGGGTTAAAACTATTCAAGGATCTCTCAAAAAATTTGAAGAACGTCTTGAAAAAGAAGGATCTTCAGATAAAATTCCAATTCAACCACAACGTCTCGTAAAGGAAATTCGTGATTTTATGCCTAAGGATGGAATTATTATTTTAGATGGCGGAGACACAACAGTCTGGGGTTTGATTTATTTAAGGGCTCATTTTCCTAAATCGCTTTATTTTTCTGGTGGTCTTGGTATTCAACATCTAGGTGGTGCTGTACCAATGGCTATTGCTACTAAATATGTATACCCTGAGAAAAAGGTACTTGTTTTAACTGGTGATGGTTCATTCTTGTTTAACGGAAAAGAAATTGAAACAGCTCGTAGATTTAATTTACCTTTTGTAGTTGTAATATGTAATGATAGACTTTGGGGATTAGTTGCAAGAAGCCAAAAAATATCACATGGAAAGAAATTTTTCGGTTTAGGGTCTTCATTAACAGATAAAACACGTTATGATAAATATGCAGAAGCATTTAACTGTTATGGAGAATTAGTAACTGGTCCTAATGAAATCAGTCCTGCTTTACAACGTGCTTTTGATTCTGAGGTTCCTGCAATAATTGATGTGAGAATAAATCCGAAAACGAATACAGTATTCGATTACCTTGCGAGAGAAGGATATAATCCAGAGAATTGGGAACGTAAAGTTAAGAAAAAAGCAGAAATTGTTCTTGAGATACCACCTACAAAAAATTAATTGATTGAAGGAAATAGAATTAAAATTCTTAAAAAAATGTAATTGGAATCATTTTTTTTAAGATTGTGCCCGAAAAAGATTTTAATTAAAAATACAAATATCATATTGACATGAAAAAAATTGGGTTAATAGTAAATCCAATTGCTGGAATGGGTGGTACAGTAGGTCTAAAGGGGACTGATGGTGATATTTATAAAAAAGCGATAGAAATGGGTGCTAAACCTGTTACCCCACAAAGAGTAAGCTCTTTATTTTCCGAAATAAAGAATAAGGAAAGAATTCATTTTGTTGTAGCACCTAACAAGATGGGTGCTGATTTCATTGAAAACAAAGGATTTAATTATGAAATTATTGGCGAAATTAGTGAAACTACAAGTTCAGAAGATACCAAAAGAATAGCAAAGGAAATGATTAGAGAAGCAATTGATTTACTTGTCTTTTGTGGTGGAGATGGAACAGCAAGGGATATATATGATGCAATTGGATTACAAATACCTATAGTTGCAATTCCTGCAGGAGTGAAAATGTATAGCTCAATTTTTGCTCTAAATCCTAGAGCTGCAGCTCAGATCATTGATAAATTTATTGAAGAAAAGGTTGAAACCCAAGATAAGGAAGTGTTAGACATTAATGAAGAACTCGTACGAAAAGACTTATTAGAAGCACGATTGTATGGATATTTAAAAGTACCAAAAGTATTTAATTTGATACAATCAGGAAAAACCGGTTCAGGTATTGGGAGAACTATCGAAGAAAACAAACAGGAAATTGCTCAATTCATTATTGAAAATATGCAAGATGGCAAATTATATCTGTTAGGTCCTGGTACAACCATAAAAGCTATTACTGATAATTTAGGTTTGCCAAAAACTCTTCTTGGTATTGATGGTATATACAATAGGAAAGTTATTGGATCTGATTTGAATGAAAAAGGTATTCTTGAATTGTTAAATAAATATATAAAGGCGGAAATTATTATTTCTCCCTCTGGAGGGATTGGATTTATTTTTGGACGCGGATCACTTCAATTCACTCCAAAAGTTATAATGAAAATTGGGAAAGAAAATATTAAAATTGTAGCAACCAATGAAAAAATGAGAGAATTAAGTTGTTTAAGAGTTGATACTGGCGATATTGAAGTAGACACTATGTTTAAAGGATTTACAAAAGTAATAATAGGTTATAAAGAGGAATTAGTTGTTAATATTGAATGTTAAATCGGGTCAAAAGCATTTAATTTCTCAAGGTGTTCTAACAGTTGTAGATATAATCTATCTCTTTTCTTAAGAATTTCTTGTTCACTACGTCTACCATAATCATAAAAACCAATACCTGATTTAGCTCCTAAATGCCCCTTTTCTACTTTTTCAGTAATAAAAGGAACTTCCATATCACGAGATTTAAAAATATCATGTAATAAATCTAATCCCGTAAAGTCTTGCGATTGTATTATACCTACAATAGGGAGCCTAATACCAAGGGAATATTTAATTGCTAAGTCAAGTTGTTCTGGAGTAACTAACCCTCTTGTTATGAGTTCATACATAGTTCCAGTAATCGCGCTTTGAATTTTATTTACAATATACAATGGTACAAATTTTTTCATTAATAAAGGTTTTTTACCAATTTTTTGTATTAGTTTCATTGAAAAATCTATGACTTCTGTTGATGTTTTTCGTCCAGGAGCAATTTCAACTAAGGGTATAATATGGGGTGGTGAATAATAATGATGGGTAATCACTTGTTTAATCTTATTAATGTTTTTAACAATCCTAAATATATCCAATGTCGAAGTATTGCTTGCTAAAACAACATCTTTAGAACAATAATCATCTAATTTTGAAAAGATATCTTTTTTTATTTCAACTACTTCACTGACGACTTCAGTTACAAAATCGGCATTTTCAGCAGCAGCAATTAGATCTGTAGTCGGATGAATTCGGCTGAGAATATTAGGTATTTCTTCGCTTTTTACTCTATTGAACTCAGCTAGAATATTTAGATTTGATTCAATTAATTTAATTCCGTAAGTTAAGATTTCATTACTTAAATCAACTAAATCAACATCATATCCCGCTTGAGCATATATTTGTGCTATGGAATGACCCATAGTTCCTGCTCCCACTATTAAAACACGTTTAACATCCTCAACAATCATTATAACCAACTAAATTAAAAATAGAAGTGAGTATTAATAAAGAAAATAAAATATTAAATTATTTGTAAAATCATTCAAAAATGGAGAATAATTTAAAAATTAATTAAATAATATTAAGTTCTTTTAATTTCTCTTCTGCAGGTTTACCCGTTTCCCAATCCCATTTTCTATATTTATAATATCTTCTTAAATTTTCTTCTAATTCTAATTTTATATGAACAGTTTTTCCAGATTTCAATTCTTGCTTTAAGATTTTTGGCAATTTGTCATCTTCCCTTGTAATTCCTAATTTACAATTTATTAATCTTTTAAGATTATTGATACGTTCACCAACCATTAAAATAGATTTTTTATCATAATTAAAACCAGTAGCGGCATTTATATGACCAACTATATGTTCTAAGCTAAGACTAATAAAATCACAATCAACTGCAGAATCATCAATGGCTCGTATATCTTGTAAAGCAATAACTCCCTTTTCTCTCCCCTTAATTATAGGTCTACTATTGCCCATTTTAACTTTCAAATCAGGATATGATACAGATGTTATTTCTACACTATACCAATCACATTTTTGATTGTTAGCCCCTACACATGAAGTGATATAGCTTAAAGCCTGCCCTGCAAAAGCTCTTGGATCATGCATAGGCATTTCTAAGCCCTTCACATGAGCTGCTAATTCAGGATCAATCCCTAGCTTTTTAGCAATTGATCGTACACCTTCAGCAAGTAAATTTCCAATTCCTTCTTTTTTTGAAATTTTATTAATTAATTTTAATATTAGATCACCATTACCCCATTTTATTTCTTCGAGATTGATTTCATCCAATAATGGTTTGATATTATCAATATTAAGGTTATTCTCAACCAAATATATCAAAAATGCTATACATACTCCAGTTGAGATTGTATCAATACCATTAATATTACAGAGATGGTTAGCTAATATTACTTCTTTGGAATTAAAGACTCCACATAAAGGTCCTAAAGCGGCAACTGATTCATATTCTGGACCATCAACTTTCATTTCTTCATCATTAATCTTAATAATCGTTTGTTTACCGCACCTCATAGTGCAACCAGCACACCCATAATCTAAAACAGGATATTCCTCTCTTAATGTTTTTCCGGTTAACTTTTCAGTTGGAAATTCTGTTTCAGTAAAATAATATGCAGGAGTGTCTCCAAGTACCATTCCAATATCAAGATAACAATTTGTTCCGTATAAAGTATATAAAAGAGGTGCTACAGATGAGAGAAGAGACCCTTTATTTGAATCTTCTGCCTGCTTTATTAATTCTTTACCTATATTATGATCAGCTAATTTAACTTTATTAGTTCCATGGATAGCAATTGCTTTTAAATTCTTTGAACCCATTAGAGCACCTAAACCGCATCTACCCTGAGCTCGACCTTCATCGTTTATTATAGCAGCATACTTTACCAGATTTTCTCCAGCAGGTCCTATACATGCAACTTTTATCTTTTCGTTTTGTAACTCTTTTTTAATCAATTCCTGAGTTTTATACGTACTTTTTCCACATAAATTACTTGCATCTTTAAATTCAAAAGTATTATCGTGGATATATAAATAGATAGGATTCTCAGATTTTCCCGTAATTACTATAGCGTCAAATCCACTATTTCGTAGTGAGATACAGAAAAAACCTCCTGAAGTTCCTTCTCCCCAAATTCCTGTGAGTGGTGAAATTCCAGTTACAGAATATCTCCCAGAAGAAGGTCTGATTGTTCCTGTTACAGGTCCAGTAGCGAAAATTAACGGATTTTTATCGGAAAAGGGATTACTTTTTAAGATTTCATAATCGCCATCAGATAATAAATCATATGTTAGTTTAGCACTTAATCCCGTTCCTCCAAGATATTGTTTCGCAATCAACTTATCTAAGTGTTTAAAGTTAACTTTTTGGCTGCTTAAGTCAATATAGGCAATTTTTCCATTATAACCATTTATTTGTTCACTCATTTGTAATCACATAAAATTTTAATTAAAAATCAATATCCTTTCCATCCCAAGCATATTCAAATATTTTCCTACAAAATTGTTCATTTATTGGGCGTTGTGCACTAAATACTGCAGCATCATTAATAGCATAATCCACTAACTTTTCAAGTTTTTCAAAATACTCTTTTCTATTAATTAACGGATCTTTTATATCTCTCACACAGGTTGAACCATCAATAGAATGTATGAAATTTTTAATTCTTTGAATAAGTTCTCTTATTAATTCCTCTCTCTTTTTGTTTTCATTCTCAATCCCAAAAATTGGACACAATTGCTTCCATTTTTCAGCAACTTTCCCTTCGAAACCAAGAGTATATGGTAAAAATAAGCTACAAGAAATACCATGGTGGATATTAAAAATCTTTCCTATACTATGACCTAAAGCATGGTTCAATCCAGGAGTTTGATTTCCATATGCTCCAAAAGCAGCCCATGTGGATGCCATTTGCATGTGGCTTCGAGCTTCTATATCTTTTCCACCATATTTATAAGAACGGGGGAGATACTTAACAATCTCTTTAATGACAGCTAAATTAATAGCATCAAAATACGGATTACCCCAATTTGTTGTAAAAGCTCCCAATGCATGAGTTAATGCATCTAAACCAGTTGCCATTGTTAAGAATGG
>JBHLOG010000071.1:0-17788 GCA_048940765.1 Promethearchaeota archaeon
AAATTTTACCTTAAATCTTAATGGTTTATGAAATTAATGAAATAATTTATTTTTTCTGATTAGACTTTAATAAGTGTATATTGTTATTTTCTTTTATTTCAATATAAATCTCAATGAGCCCTCTCGTGAATTTTTTATTGAAAAAATAATTATAAAATATTATGTCTGAATCAGAAGAAAAAAAGAAAGAAGATTTCGCAAATGAGTTTATGGCAGAAGCAGGATTAAAAGGAAAAGCTCGAAGAATAAAAATTATGAAAATTATTGATATGGTAGGATATGATAAAAGAAAAATAAAAACAGCTCTTGCACGGTCTACTATTTCTGAAAGGATTCAGCATGAATAATTTCAATATTTATAAAAATATTTTTGAATCAGCTTTACATTTTAATAAAATGGTAATTTTATAAATCTAATAATAAATTGATATTACCAAGAGAATCAAAGGAACTTAATTTTGATTGATATTGAATTATTTCGCACCAATCTTGAAAAAATATTAGAATCAGAAAAGAAAAGGTTTAAGGATCCATCAATTGCAGAAAAAGTATTAGAATACGATGTGAAATGGAGATCAATTCTGCAAGAACTACAAGATTTAAGGGAGCAAAGAAATAAAATTTCAATTAAAATTGGGGAATTTAAAAAGTTAAACGAGAACAAAAAAGCAGAAGAAACAATCAAGAAGTCAAAAGAAATTAAAGAAAAGATTGATGAATTAGAAAAAATAAGAGATGAATGCTTTGAACAGCGAGAAAATTATCGTTATATGGTAGGAAATATTCTCCATGAATCTGTTCCTATAGGAGAAACTGAAGAGGAGAATAAAATTGTTAGGACGATTGGAAATGTGCCAAAATTTGATTTTAAACCGTTATCACATGTTGATTTAATTGAAAAAATTGATGGAGTAGATACTAAAAAAGCTTCGGAAATTGTAGGTTCAAGATTCTTTTATTTAAAAGGAGATCTTGTTTTACTCAATTTAGCTCTTTTGAAATATGCATTAGACAAATTATTGAGTAAAAATTATATTCCTATGTGGACTCCATTCTTTACAAAATATGAAGTGATGAAGGCTGCTGCAGAATTAGCAGATTTTGAAGAACAATTATATAAAATTCAGGATGAAGATTTATATATGATTGCTACCTCTGAACAATCCTTAGCTGCTTATCATTATAATGAAATAATAGAACCAGAAAGATTACCGATAAAATATGCAGGGATCTCTTCATGTTTTAGAAGAGAAGCAGGTTCTCATGGGAAGGATACTTTGGGAATATTTAGAGTACACCGGTTTGAAAAAGTAGAACAATATATATTTTGTAAACCTGAAGATTCATGGAAATATCATGAGGAATTAATAAAGAACGCTGAAGAGATTTATAAGGAATTAAAATTACCGTACAGAATTGTAAATATAGCTTCTGGAGCGTTAAATGATAACGCTGCAAAAAAGTACGATTTAGAAGTATGGTTCCCCGCTTCAGAAACATATCGTGAATTAGTATCCTGCAGTAATTGTTTAGATTATCAAGCAAGGAAGTTAAAAATTCGTATGGGAAAAGTCGGTTCCCAAGAAACAAAAGAAATTCTGCATACCTTAAATTCAACTGCAATAGCTACCGAACGTACAATCTGTTGTATTCTTGAAAACTATCAAAACAAGGACCATTCAATCACAATTCCAGAGGTTTTACGCAAATATATGAATGGTGGAAAGATTATTAAGGCAATAAAATAAAACTTAAGTAAAATGATTGAAAAAGAATTAGAACAATTTGAAGATTTTTATAAAGAGCAACTTAATTCTCAATATTCTAAAATTAAGAAAGTAGTTAATAAATTACTCCTGGATATTAGAGAGAATTTAATTGAAATTAAAGTGTGTTTAGATCATTTTATAGAAACTGGAAAGGAGAAAATTGATCAAAAAGCACAAAGATCATTAAATTTTTTTTCTGATAGAATAAGAAAAGAGATTGATGAGATTATCATTCCTGAAAAGGAAATCAATTATGAGATTATTATGGATTTACAAAATTCTATTAAAAAATTATTTACAACAATTAATGAGATCGCTAGAAAATCTTTACCGAAGTTCCATAAAGAGGTTCAAGCAGAAATAAAAGAGTTAAACTATATAACTCGTAAGTTGGGTAAAAAGCAAGCAACATTAGATCAATTTATGAGAAAAAAGTATACTGAAGTGAAAGAGGCTGAGGAAATTCTTAAAAAATTACCAAAACTCTTCCATCTAAAGGAAAATATAGAACATGCTAAGACGGATTTGGATCAATTTGAAAAAGAATTTGAGGAGCGTAAAAAGAAACAAGAAGATTTAAATTCAGAGTTAATTGAACTAGAAAAAAATGAACTTTTTAAGGAATTAGATGGTAAAAAAGATGATTTGTTTCAATTGCGATTAACAATTAATGATGAAATAGGATTTAAAAAAGCCTTGAAGAAGTTAAAGTTTGAATTAGAAAAAGAAACAATTCATATTTCAAATGTTGATTTAAATTATATGAAAGACTTTCTTAAAAGTCCAATTAAAGTCTTAATTAATGAACGTAAAGATTTACCAAAATTTACGGCTCTTATGGTTCAATTACGCCATGCTTTAGAAGAGAATAAATTAAATCTTAAAACTGATACTAAAGAAAAAACCATAGAACAAATAAATACAATTTTTGATACTAAGCAATTGCATGAGAATATTGAAAAATATATTCAAATTAAAGAAGATATTGAAGAAATTGATAAAAAAATTCAAGATGCGGGATTAGCTCAAAAATTAGAAGATCTTAAAAATCAAATTGCTGCTAATGCTATTAAATTAGAACATGTAGAACACGATTTTGATAGAAAAAATAAAGACTATACTAGATATCTTGGAGTTCTAAAGACAGAAAGGGAAGAATTCCAGAATTCGATAGAGCAAATATTAAGTGATAAAGTAAAAATTAATATTACTTTTTCTTTCTAAAATATTACTTTCTTTCGATTATTTCAAAAGATCTATTGTCATAAGCACTTTTCTTTTTTAAAGTTAATTTGAGATTATTTTTTAAAAATTTGAATACTTCCTTATATTTTAACTTAAAAGCTTTAAGATAAGTGTAAGCTAGTACCAGATCTTGCTTAATATCTACATCAAATCCGGCTCTAAAAGAATCGTATATTGCTATTTTTTTTATCCCTCTCTTTTCAGCATTGTTAAGTAAAGCAATTAAAGAGGGAGTAATCGGATCAGAAAAATGAGATGAGATTATATCAGGTGGATTTCTGCCAAGAATTGAAATACCCGCAGAATGAATTGCAGGGCAAATAACAAGTTGATTTATTTCTAAAAGTCTTTTGATTTCATAGAAATTTTTAGCCGAAATTAGTATTAAATCTAAAAAGCTAAATATGGTTTGCTCTGCATGAAATTTTTTGAGTCCAATATTATTAAGATCGGCTATTACTTCATCAAAAGATTTGGGGGGGGTTGTTATTTCTTCTTTTATTCCCGTTAAATCATAATCCTTAGCAAGATCTAATATTTCAGGAGCATTGCAATAAATAATCTTCTTATCAAAACATTTAACTTCAGTTAATGTTTTTCCAAGATCTTTAAACATTGCAATTGTTAATTCTTTAAGTTGTTCATTGGAAAAACATTCTCTAAGACGAGATTTTGTTCTTGTTAGGGGAGCAATGGGAATCAATAGAATACTCATAATAATTGCTAAAAAAATCTCTATACAAAGAATATCGTATTAAAGTCAAAAATAAATTTTAATATTTAAGATTATTTAGAATCTATTTAAATGTATTTAAGATCAGAACTGCTAAGCTTTCAAATGCTTCATCAACATTCTCATTCAATTTTGCTGACGTTTCTAAATAATTAACTTTATATTTTTTTGCTTTTTCTTTAGCTTCTTCTATTTTAACTTTCCTTTCATCATTTCTATCAACCTTATTACCTAAAATCATGAAAGGGATCTCTCCACTTAGTTCTTTAAGTTTTTCTACCCAAAAATCAATATTATCAAAAGAAGTTGGATCCAAAATATCATAAATTACAAAAGCTCCAACAGCTTGTACGAAATAATACTCATTGGCAAAAAGTGCATGTTTTTGACCTCCCAAATCCCAGAAATAGAGTTTAAATCCTTTTTCTTTAATATCATTTTTTAATTTTGGATTTTTAAGGTGTAATTTGTCAATTACTTTACTTAAATCAATTTCTTTAATTAAAAAATTTGCCCCTATTGTTTGATGATACTCATCACTGAATTGATCATCTACATATTGAGCTAATAAACTTGTTTTACCAACTCCAGGATCACCACATAAGATTACTTTTCCGCGATAAGACAAAAATTTATACCCCTTAATTTTTAAATTAAACTTAGACTTATATTTCTAATTTTTGACTTTTATATTATATTCTTCTAATAGTTTAATATCATTTATTTTTAATTAAATAATTTAATTCTTAGCTGAATTTTTTTTGGGTGTTAATTGTATTAACTTACACTCACTTGTAATGAAATGCTTAAACAAATGTTCATATCCTACTATTTGTTTTGAAGTACCATTTTCTAACCATAATCCCGATGTATATTCAGGTGCTTCTTTTACGCTATCTAAGGTTGTGATTAAAAATTGATTATCAGTTATTAACAATCCAAAAGGGATAACGCTATCTCCCTCAATTGAATGAATTACTATTGAGATTTTCAGCAATTTTTTTATTTCTTCTTTTAAATATTCATTATATTTTAATGCTATGATAATTTGAATATCAGAAGAGAATTTTTTATTCCAAAGTTCTTTTAATACCCAATCATAACCACCTAACTCTTGCATAAGCAAATCGGGAGTAATAATAAAAAATATTCTTTTATCTGCTGAACTTATTAATTCTTTTACTTTTTTCCTAATTTTTGATCTGGAATTTATAGACCAAACACGTGGTTCTGATTCTTCTTGATCAACTTCTAAATCAGCAATCTTTTTTTCTAATGTTAAAGTTTCTTCGATTTTTTGCTTATATTCTTCACGTATTACTTTAAAGATTCTTTCTATGGGTATTACTTGGTAGTTAGCACCTCGTTTAACTGGTTCTTTCTGAATAAAACCTTTTTCTATTAATCGATTTAATGAATCATAAACTCTTGCTCGATCAACTCCGGATTGCTTTGCAATATCCGCTGGACTTAAAATCTTAAACTTACATAAAGTAAGTAATACTTTTGAATCATTTTTTGTGAATCCTAATGATTGAAGTGCTTCTTCAATATCAAATTCATCTGAATACTTCGCTATTGACATTATTAAATAATAACTATTTTATCAAGGTTGTATGCTTTCTCTATATTACACTAATCAAATAAGTACTATTTTAATTTTTATATTTCAAAAAGGTTTATACCAACAAGATTTTAATTTTTTACAATATCAAGTCTAAACTATTTTTATATTATAACGTTATAAAGTTTTTAAAAGTCATATAGATCAATTGATCCCGATTTTTAAACAAGATTATTTATCGAAATATAAATAATAGGGGAATTCAAAAAAATTTAGAAATTATGTCTTTAGGAGGTCTAATTTGAATTTTATATGATATCCAACTCATTAAGAATTTTATATAAATTAATTAGTGATTAATAAATTATCAAAGAAAAAATTGGATTATTAATCGGAGCAAAATATCAAAAAATTGAGAAACCACGCTTTTACCTAATAAAAATTAAAAAAAAATTTTAGTCGGAAAAATTAATATCAAATTAATAAAACGATCTATTTTTCGATTGGATATGATCTCTTATTGGAAACATGAGAGATCCTTTCTCGCATTGATTCGAATCATAACATTTATATAATAGAAATGTGTAGTTATACTTAATTAACATCTAAAAAATAAAATAATTAAATAAATAGTGGAGGAATAAAAAATGGCTAAAAAAGCTCCAGCTAAAAAAGCACCTGCGAAGAAAAAAGCTGAAGGATATATAGCAAAAGCTCCTATCAGAAGATTGATGAAAAAGGAGGGTGCTGACTTAGTAGCTGCTGAAGCACTTGACAAATTGATTGGTTTCCTTGAGAGTAGTGCTGCTGAAGCAACTAAAAATGCTATAAAAATCTGTAAGGCTGATAAGCGTAAGCGAGTAACATCTGCAGATATTCGTAATGCTACAAGGTAAATACTTCAGATTTTTTTCATCAAATAATTTTTTTTTTCCTTTTTATTGATTTTATCCAACTTCTTAATTGGTTAATATTATATTTGAATATTCGAAAAAAATAATATCAAATTTTCAGAAATTTTTAAAAAAATCTTCGTTTAAGTATTTATGAATTGCTTTTTCTAATTTTTGTTTAATATTATCTAATCCTTCAGGTAACACTCTAGTCTCACCAATTATATCTATGAATCCGAGTTCAGAACCATATCTTGGAATTAAATGAAAGTGTAAATGTTCAATACTACCTCCTGCGTCTCTTCCTTGATTAATACCAATATTATAACCTTTAGGATTATATAAATCATCTAATAAAAATTGGATTCCTTGAATGGCTCTGGAAATGTGAATTAATTCTTCTTTTGTAAGCTCAATGAATTTAGTTATATGTCTTTTAGTGACAACCATTAAATGTGCGGGATTATAAGGATAGAGATTCAATACAATAAAACATATATTATCTTCATAAATTTTTAAGGATCTAACCCTTTCATCGTCATCTCGCACAGCACATAGGATGCAATCGACATCTGGCTTTGCTTTTCCCTGGACATAATCCAATTTTCCTAGAGCCTGCAACCACTTTTTAAAAATCTTTCTTCACCGATGCATTTTTAATTAAAATCATGAATAGAGAGAAAAATTAGAATCAGAATCGAATTCCTTTGATTTTAGAAGATCTTCTGGTTTTATTTTACCTGCACAATATTCTCCTAAAATGATATGGCTATAAGCAGCACAATTAAAAACTTTCTTAACACTTTTAAAAAAAGAATTTTTAGAAATTAATCCATCATCATTAAGAAATACCTGATCTGATATCTCATATCTATGATTATTTAAATCTATTCGATAAAAAACATTTTTCAAAAGAAAGCTTTTTCTTAAATCCATGAAAAAATTCATTTTTTTATTGGTTTCTAAAGAATTTAAAGCTTTAACGTGAGGTTCTGAAATTTGAATTCCTAAACTTATAATAATTAAATTTTTATTTTTAGGTTGAATAATGACCATATTTCTTCCAATTGGGCGCCCTAATGGATCTTTTCCAGGGGGAAATATGAACTGAAATCCAAATTCAAGTTTAGGATCAGATATTTTGTTTCGTAATAAACCTTCATCTAATAAATAATCTTGAATCTTTTGCTTAATTTTACTTTCTTTACTAGACATCGTAATTCAGTAATTAAATGAATGTTAGAATAAGTATTAAACTTTATTTTCAAGGAACTAAACAGTTCCAATATTATCAATCTATATAAAATGATCTAAATTTTAGTACTTCCCCTTTGGTCTACTTTGAGGTTTAATTCCTGCTGATTTTAATTTCTCTATATTTTTTTCTAACTCTTCAGCTGAAGTGCAATATATGACTTTGAATGTATCTAAATCAATAAAGATACTACCTACAATACCTAAACCCATTAATTGATTATTTTTATCAACAAAGGTGTGATCTATGTTCATTTTAATGGCTTGTTTACCACCTTCTAATTCTACAAGTTTAGGTTGGCATGCTGTATAACCAGTACCTCTATTCTTAATTAGATAATTCATTAAGGCGTAATCTAGCTCATCATTAATTTCTCCCTGTTCTTCGAGGACTCTTATTACACTGGGATTCATTATTCTTCTGAAAGATAAAATTTTCTTCTTATATTAAAATTAATTATCTAATTTTTATTTTTTTTGTTAACATGAGATATATATAAAAAAAAAGAAAAAAAAGCCTTTCTCATTCCAGAAATAGACAATATTTTATCGAATTGAGGTATTATAAAGATGAATTCTGTGTATTAATCCCTTTCCTGCATAACTACTTCATCAACACTATGGAGAGCGCAGTTCATTGAACCTAAGACTTCTGTTACTTCTTCAAGTGAAAGGTTAGTTCCTTCAATATTAACGTGTAAAGATGCAGTCTTTTGATCTAATTCATCAACTTTAATGCGAACTTTTGTTACTCCATTAATATTCATTAAAGTACGAGCTACTAAATCAACTCCAGGAGCGTGTGGTTTTAAAATGTCTAGATCATACTGAACTTTCATTATTTTATATTAAACCCTTAAATATAATTATATAATAATAGTTTTAGTAGTAATTTTATTAATATTTTATTAATTTTTTTTTTTTTATAAAAGTTTCCCAATTTCCTCTATTAGCTTTAGCGGTATTTCATTTTCTTTTATTATTTTATCTGCATTTTTGAGGGTTTCAATTTTCGCTAATTTAGATTGCATAGCTATAGAATGAGCTCCAACATTAATAGCGGCTTCAATATCACGAACATTATCTCCAATAACTAATAATTCATTAGTTTTTACATTTAATTCTTTGCAGATATGATTTAAATGATCTGGATGGGGTTTTAGGTTAGCAATATTATCTCTTCCTACGATTAGAGTAAAATAATGCAGTAAATTCACATTTTTAAGTGATATTTCAGCATTTTTTCTTGTATTGAATGTGAAAATTGCTTGTTTTATATTTTTATTTTTTACAAATTCTAATACTTGATCTATTCCATTAATCATTGTAGCATTAATTGCTGCTTCATATTCTATTTTACTAATCTCAATATCTACTTCTTCTATAATAGCATTTATCTTATCATTAGAAAAACCTTTTTTTTCAAAAAATTCTCTGGCAGATTTCAAATTGTCTAGTATAGAAATTTTTACTGTGAGGAGATGATTCAGAACGCCATACTTTTTTAAGATTTTTATGGCTATTTTGCGTGCTCTTAAATAGTCGATTTTAAAATGAATTAAAGTCCCATCTAGGTCCCAAACGATTGCTTTAATACTATTTTTTTGCGGCATATAATATACCAAGTCAACTTGTGTAGCACTTTTTTTCGAAATTCATTCAAAAGACAATGAACTTATAAAAAACTAAAAAGTAAGATAATAATTAATAATTAGTATTTTAAATCGGAATAGATAGGGCCACTAGGTGTGAGCTCTGATTTCTTTAACTTGATTTGGTTAATATTGAATTCTCCAAACTCCTCGTTTTTTTTCTCATTTATCAATTTCTTGAAAGTATCAAATGTTTTATAATTTATTTTATTTTTTTTGAGTCGTCCAATTGTTAGATGTGGTTTGAATTTAGGTCTATGATCACGTTCAATTTTTAATTCATCAAGTAAAAGATTTTCAATTGTATCTTTAACTTTCTGTAAAAAAGGTATATCTCCTATTAGTTTTATCCATATTACGGAAAATCTGTTAAATTGACCGACACCCTTTAAATAATATTTCAAAATTTTATTTTGAAATAGTTTTTCATTAATTTCCTTTTGTAAAATAGTATAAATTTTAGGCGCTAAACTTTCAGAGATATTTCCTAAAAATTTTAGTGTTATATGAAGATTTTCAGGCTCTACAAGTTTAAGTTTTGATTGATTTTGTATCAATCTATGAGAAAACGATGTGATTTTCTCAATAGTTTCTTTATTTTTCAATTCAATTGCAATAAACGATCGAATCATGTTTTTTTCTCCCAATAATTAAAAATTCTCCATTTTTTTTCCTTTAATAGTTTTTTATGTTCAGGAATAATATGAATTTCATTTAAATCTTCTATAGAAGAAGATTTTATAATTTTAATTATATCTTCTAAAAAAATTATATTCATCTTAGCTCGCGTATTGGCATCAGCTGAGGCATTATGCGGAATTAAAATCATTCTGGTCTCTGGTTGGCTCTTTTTTATTCTTTTCAATTTTGCTAGAGTAGTAAAGTCAATAGGTTCAACTGGAAATACGTCAAAAGCAAGATTAATTTGAATTTCTTTTTTTTCTAACATATCTAATAAAATATTTAAATCTAAAATTCCTCCCCGAGCAGTATTTACAAGCAAAGCATTTTTTTTCATCAATTTTAATAAGTCACCACCAATTAAATTCTCGGTATATTGATTTAAAGGAATATGTAAACTAACAACATCTGATTCTCTAAAAATATCTTCAATATTTTCTTTAAATTCGATTAAAGGGAAATCTTTTTCAAATTCAATCATTCGTTTGATATCGTAATAATTGATTTTTAAACCCCAAGGGTATAATTTTTTTACAATTTCCCTCCCAATTTCACCCAATCCTATAATTCCGACTATTTTTTCGGTAATGATTGAGGATAGAGATTGATCTAAATCCCATTTATCATCATAAGTCCATTGATTATTCCATAGATAATTATGAAGGTCAATTAGATTTCTTAAATTCGCCATTATTAACGCTATAGTGTAATCTGCTACTGTCTCGTATAGGATACCGGGAGTATGGGTAATTAGAATATCATCCTTTTCGGTTCTTTGAATATGATTATATCCAGCAGTTGAAGTAGAAATTGCGATAAGACTTGAATTTGTTAATATATCTGCGGATAGTTCATGACTTAAATGGCATCCAAGAATATCCGGTTTGAAATCTTCAATTGCTTTTTTAATTTGGTCTTTTGAGGGAAATCTTCCATTAAAGATTTTAATTTCAGAGATTTTTTCTAATTTTTGCCATAATTTTTTAATAGTTAAACGTAAATTTTCAGAGATTTTTTCATTAGAGCCAATTTCTTTAATTGAGAAAACATTTGAGACGAAAAATACTTTAGGACGATGAATCATTTCAATAATAAATTATAAATCCATTGAATTTTATATTTATAAGACTCTATTTGTACTTTTTGTTATTATCAAAATTTATTAAAATAAAGTCTAATTTATAATTAAAAAATAGAATAGTGATAGAATATGGCTAAAGTGTAATGTCAATATTTTGACAAAGAAATCACAGGAGGAGCAAAATTTCAACATTTTGATTTAAATGAACCTACTACTATTCATGTCTATTGTTCAGAAAAATGCAAAAATGAATGGATCTCAACGGAAGAAAAAAAGAAGAAGTAAAAATTTTTAAAAATTATCTTTCAATTTTTCCTGGAAGATAATAATCATATTTTTTTCTCAATAATTTAGTTTTTATAAATCTATCAAATAATCTCATTCTTTGGTATAGAACCCAAATAAATTTGTCAGATTTATAATATTTCTCAATTTCTTCTATATTTAAAGGCGCTATATTAAATTCATTTGCCTCTTCATTTAAGAAATTATTAACTACTTCTATTAAAGATGGAATTAATTTTGGTTTTTGCTCTTTAAAGAAATTAGCAATAAGGTCAATAATTACTAATCTCCAGTCATAATATCTGTCAATGAGATCCTGGAGAAAAATCCTCTTTAATAATCCTCTTACAAATGAAGGCATACTTTTTGTTAATAATTCGATTTCCATTGCTTCAATTCCATTTATACGGTAAAATGGTGGAACGGTATCTATATATATTAATCTTGGATTCTCTTCTACTACAGGATTTTCTGGATTGTAATTAAGAATTGCAAAGTTTGAAATTTGTCCATCTAATCCAACATCATAAGTCTTATTTTCTTTATTAAAAGTCCAGACTTTTTTCATTTCTCTTAGAGCATTTAGAACTAGAAACTCTGTCTCTTTCTTACTAACTTGATGAATTACTTTATTACCAACTGATTCAGATAAAATTTTTTCTTGGATTGCATAAAAAATGATTTTTCCTTCATCACTTTCAAACCAAACTATTTCAAGCGGAGGCGTTTTGATATGTAATTCTTCATTTAGAATTCTATTATATTCTCGAAACACATGTTCGTGTTTTTTTGCTTGTTCATGAGTTTCAAAAATCGGTAATCGTTTATAGGCATAGTTATAATCATCATTAACTATTTCAAAAACTAATGTAATCTCTCCATAACCAAGAATTTTTAGCGGCACATTTCCTCTTTCTGGATTAATCGTATCGATTGTTCGTTCTAATTTTTTTAATAATTCAATATTTACTTCTATGGCAACTCACTTTCGAAATTAGCTATATTACTTAATCATAATTTAATTTTAATATTATTTAAAAGTATAAACTTTATTCCTTTTGTCTTCTTTAAAAAATTAAAAATCAAAAATAAGTGAAAAATAGGAGATTTTCATAGAAGAGAGATTGGATTGGGAAAATTCTGAGATGATTGGGCAAAATAAAGAGCCTTCTCATAATACCCTTATACCTTATCAAGATATTGAATCAGCTTTAACTGGTAAGTTTGAATCTTCGCAATATTACAAATCTCTTAATGGGAATTGGAAATTTAATTGGGTAGAGAAACCAAGTGAACGTCCTAAAAATTTTTATAAGAAGGATTTTGATGTCAGCAATTGGAAGGAGATTCCTGTTCCAAGTAACTGGCAATTGCATGGTTACGGAATTCCCATTTATTCGAATAGTAAATACCCTAATAGTATTAGATTAAAAAATGTACCCAGTATCGATCATGAACAAAATCCAGTTGGATCATATCGAAAAGATTTCGTAATACCTGAGAATTGGAATGGAAGGGAAATTTTTATTCACTTTGCTGGTGTAGATTCTGCATTTTATTTATGGATAAACGGTAAAAAAGTTGGATATAGTCAAGGTTCTATGACTCCAGCTGAATTCAACATTACAAAGTTAGTTGAAAAAGGTAATAATATTCTTGCGGTTGAAGTTTATCGTTATTGTGATGGTAGTTATCTTGAAGATCAAGATATGTGGCGCATTAGTGGAATTTTTAGAGATGTCTTTTTATTTTCTACAGATAAAATTCATATTCGAGATTTTTTTGTACATTGTGATTTTGATGCTTTATACAATAATTCTATATTAAAAATTAAAGCAAAAATTCGAAATTATACGTTAGATCGATTTGGTAATTACATTATAGAATGGAAACTATTAGATAGTAAAAATAATATAATTGGATTAGATTCTTTAGCAGTAAAATCATTTAACCTCATAGAAAATGAAGAGATCATCATTCAAATGGAAACTATGGTTGAAAAACCTCAAAAATGGTCAGCTGAAACTCCCTATCTTTATAATATTTTATTGCTCTTAAAAAGTCCAAATGGTGAAGTTTTAGAAGTAGAACATTGTAAATATGGTTTTAGAAAAATAGAAATAAAGAATAGTCAAATCTATATTAATGGAGTTTCGATTATTTTCAAAGGAGTTAATCGACATGAGTTTGATCCAGATTACGGAAGAGCAATTCCATATTCAAGAATGATCCAAGATATTGAAATACTTAAACAAAATAATATTAATGCAGTTAGAACAAGCCATTATCCTAATCACCCTAAATGGTATGATTTATGTGATGAATATGGAATTTATGTTATGAATGAAGCCAATGTTGAATCGCATGGTTTACGAAAAAAAATACCGAAAAGTGATCCGAAATGGACTAGCGCTGTAGTTGATAGGATGGTAAGTATGGTTGAGCGAGATAAAAATCATCCTTGTATTTTTATGTGGTCTCTTGGAAATGAATCTGGATTTGGTAAAAATTTCATAAAAATGAAAGAAGCTGCTCTTAAAATTGATAATACTAGACCAATTCACTATGAGGGAGATTATAAATTGAGAGTTTCTGATGTTTTTAGTACAATGTATACAACTACAAAAGTATTAGAGAGATTCGCTCAAACTAAACGAGGTTTTATATATAGTATAGTTTACCCTATAAGACCAAAATATTATAAGAAAAAGCCGCATATACTCTGTGAATATGCTCATGTCATGGGGAATAGCCTTGGGAATTTTCAAGAATATATGGATATTTTTGAAAAATATGATATTTGTACGGGTGGTTTTATTTGGGATTATATTGATCAAGGATTAAGAAAACTTTCTGATGATGGAAAGGAATTTTGGGCATATGGAGGTGATTTTGGAGATGAACCAAATGATTCTAATTATTGTTGTAATGGTATTCTTTTACCTGATCGAATACCTAATCCTGCTTTGTATGAAGTGAAAAAGGTTTATCAAAATATTAAAGTTTATTCCTTAGATTTAACTAATGGATTAGTTAAAATTCATAATAAATACAATTTTATTAATACCAATTCTTTAGAAATAATATGGCAACTAACTGCAAATGGATACAAAATCCAAGAAGCAGATTTACAACCTATTGTAATAAATCCTGGTGAAACAAAAGATGTCAAAATCCCTTTTAAAAGACCTGATTTAAAACCAAACACTGAATATTATTTATTGATTAAATTCACATTATCAAGAGACACTCTATGGGCTAAAAAAGGATATATGGTTGCATGGGATCAATTTAAAATTCCATATAAAGCACCTGAATTACCAATGATCGATATTAAATCGATACCTAATATAGATCTGATAACTTCAACAGAATTTTTTATTATTGAAGGAATAAATTTTAAAATAACGATTAATAGAAAAACAGGTACTCTGGATTCCTATGAGTTCAATGGGAGTAATCTAATTTCTATTCCTCTTGTTCCTAATTTTTGGCGTGCGCCAATCGATAATGATATTAATGTTTTAAGACATATTCCTGTCTATAAAAAAAAAGTTTATAGATGGAAAGATGCTGTTAAGAAAAGAAAATTGATAAGCATAATCTCTGAACAAATAAGTTCAAATATCATTCGTATTATTGTACTTTTTAAAATACCCCATGGCAAATCACCTCAAAAAATTATTTATGAATTTTATGGAACTGGTGATATTATCATTAAAAATATTTTTACTCCTAATAAAGACTTGATTAGATTTGGTATGCAAATGTCAATATCAAAAGAATTCGATAAAATGACTTGGTTTGGAAGAGGACCACATGAAACTATGTTTGATAGGAAAAGTGGTGCCGCAATTGGAATTTATTCTGGATTTGTGGAAGATTTAATTCATAATTACGTAAGACCCCAAGAAAATGGAAACCGATCTGATATAAGATGGATTACTTTTACAAACAAAAATGGACTTGGTTTATTTATTTCAGATATTGGAGGTACATATCTTAATATTAGTGCCTGGCCATATACAATGGAAGATTTAGAGAAAGCAAGGCATATATATGAATTACCCAGACGTGAGAATATTACAATTAACATTGATTATCAACAACAGGGAGTAGGAGGTGATCGTTTAGGAATTTTAGATGTTCATGAGGAATATAAACTAAAGAAGAATAAACAATTAAGCTATTGTTTTTTAATCAAGCCTTATGCCAAAGAAATGGGATATTTCGATTCAATCTTAAAATGTCAATTTCCATCAGAGGATTTAAGAAATAAATAAGAAAATTATATAATGATTAATAACAAATTAAAAAATAATTTGTATTAATAAAATTTGAAATTGAGAATATTAAATGGCTCGTCCGTTATGGTTTGTCAAGTTACTTAAAAAAGCATTTCCAAATGTTAAATTAATTGCGAAATTGACAAATCTACCCGTTTTAGGTACAATATTTGATTATCTACTTTTCAAAGATGATGATATCATTTATCTCCCAAAAGACAAAGTTATTGAGATAAATAAGCCAATGGGTGAATATAATGAATTTATACTTCCATCTCAGGTCTTAGAATATTTCATTAATAAAGCTAATCATCACTGGATTATGAATTTCTGTATTTGTAGATCAAGTATGGATTGTAAAGACTATCCTATTGATTTAGGGTGTCTTTTTCTTGGAGATGCTGTATTAGATATCAACCCTCAATTAGGGAGATTAGTTTCTAAAGAAAGTGCTTTAGAACATCTAAAAAAATGTAGAGAAGCGGGTTTAGTTCAAATGATTGGGAGAAATAGATTAGATGCTCAATGGCTTGGTGTTAAACCTGGAGAGAAGCTGTTGAGTATTTGTAATTGCGATCCTTGTTGTTGTTTATGGCGTGTTTCTTCAATTTTAACTCCAAAAATTAGTTCTAAAATTAGAAAAATGCCAGGAGTAAATGTTAGGGTCACTGATAAATGTATTGGCTGTGGAACATGTACTAAAGGAATATGCTTTGTAGATGCAATAGAGATAATAGAGAATCATGCTGTTATTAATAATAATAAATGTAGAGGGTGTGGTCGATGTGTTGAAATATGCCCTCAAAAAGCAATAGATCTCAAAATTGAAGATCTTCAATATGTAAAAAAATCAATTAAGGAAATAGATAATATTATTGACGTTGCCTAAATTTAAGATTTTTTTCCCAAAAGATATTTCCTTGTTTAATATTTCTAATTCTTGTTCTTTCTTTAAGTGCAGAAACTGCTTGGACAGCTTCTTTAATAGAATGAAAAACAGGTATATTAGCAAGTTCTAATGAGTCGATTATTAAAGAGTATTTCGGAATATAAGGTATAAAACAAACTAGTGGTTTTCTCTTTGTTAATACAACATTAGCAATTCTTCTTCCTATTTGAAAAGAAATATTAGGAGGATAGGGGAGTATTAATAAAATAATACACTCGATTCTCTCAATATCAGATAAGTATCTAACTACATTTTCAATATCTGTATCTAAAACAGAACCTGTTAAATCAATTGGGTTGTTAAATGAAGCAATTTCTCTGGCAACGGGACTAGTTAGTGATTTTAATTCATCCTTCTCATTTTCCGTTAGTTGGACTGCATTTAAGCCATATTTTCCTAACATATCACTCGCTATAACACCGTGTCCACCAGATCCAGAAACGATTACAACATTTCCAAATGTCACCACATTCTTACCAAATGGATTTCTACGTTGTGACAATACATCATAAACTTTAAGACATGTTAATAATTCCCGTTCAGAATGAGGTTGAATAACATAATTTTGCCTTAGAGCATTATAAATGACATTATAATTACCAGCAAGACTTGCTGTATGAGACTGTGTGGCAACTTTTCCTTCCTTTGTCTTCCCTCCGTAAAATACTATAACTGTATCATCTGATTCTTTTGCTAATTGTGCAAACTTTTTTGCTTTTCCGTCCTTAAAACCTTCTAAATAAAATGCAATATTAGAAGTTTCTTTATCCACTTTGCTAAAATACTCTAACAACATGGATTCATCTACTACTGCACGGTTACCTATAGAAACTGCGGTAGAGACACCGATATTTCTTTCTGCAAATTTCACAAAGAATTGATCAACTAAAAATCCTCCACTTTGGCTTATTAATGCTACAGACCCTTTTGGTGGTCTAGTGATGCGTTCTGTTGGTAGAAAAATAGTATCAACAGTAGGTGGTGCATAAACACCTAAACAATTAGGACCTAAAACGGCAATATTATTATCAAAAGCGATTTCTTCTAATTTTTTTTGACGTTTTACTCCTTCACCACCTACTTCAGCAAAACCACCTCCAATTATTACACTTGCAGGTATACCTAAATCAGCACACTCTTGAATGTATCCTAAAGTATCATCTGGACCTACAGCAATGACCAAAAGATCGGGAGTTTCAGGAAGTTTGTCTAATCGATCATATAGTTGTACTCCTTCAACTTCACCCCCATTAGGGTAAATTCCATAAACCTTAACTTGCATTTCAAATTCATTTTTTAATAAAACAATTCTTCCTGGACTAAGAGGGTTCTTTTTTGAGACTCCAACAACGGCAATTGATTTTGGTTTAAAAAGTTTCTCTAATTTCATATTTAT
>JBHLOG010000229.1:0-4173 GCA_048940765.1 Promethearchaeota archaeon
GCTGGACGATCAGCTTCAGACATCTCAGTTAAAGTTCGTGAAGCAAATGTTACTCCATGAATCCCATCACGTCCAGTCGAACCTCCCATTAAGACTACATAATCACCAGGATTATATGCTCTACTAGGAGCATGTTCAAAATCCTCTATCGTCCCCAATCCTATACATGCTACATTTACTATGCAATTACTTTCAAAACTATTATCAAATTCTACTTCTCCTCCAATCGTAGGGATTCCTGTACAATTACCATAATCAGCTATACCCTTTACCACATATTTAAAAAGCCATTGAGAATGTGGATTATCTTTTAAAGTACCAAATCTTAAGGGATCCATTAGAGCAATCGGTCGCACCCCCATACACAAAATGTCACGAATGATACCGCCAATCCCCGTAGCCGCTCCATGATAAGGTTCTATGGCAGATGGATGGTTATGAGATTCTATTCGAAATGCTAATGCGAAGCCATCTCCAATATCAATTACTCCAGCATCTTGTCCAGGACCAGCTAATACGTATTCATAATTTTTCTCAGCATCCTCAAACATTTTCAATTTTGGACGAGATGATTTATAAGAACAATGTTCAGACCACATGATGGAGAACATTCCTGCTTCTGTAAGATTAGGATCTCGGCTTAGTAATTCTTTAACCTTCTTAAATTCACCTTTAGTTAATTCTATATCTACCTCATCTCCATTAAGGTTTACTTTTGTCATTTAGATAACCTCCGTTTAATAAATTCAATCATAGAATTAAAAAACAATTTCCCATGTTCAGTACTCCTTGGACTTAATATTGCTTCTGATGCGCGTTCAGGATGAGGCATTAATCCAATACAGTTTTGTTCTAAATTACAGATTCCAGCAATATTATCTAAGGAACCATTTGGATTTGCTTCTTCTGTCAGCTCTCCTCTTTCAGTAGAATATCTGAATACAATCTGATTGTTTTCTTCCAATTCTTTTATGTTATCAGTATAATAACGGCCTTCTCCATGAGCAATAGGAATAGCAAGCACCTCACCTATATTCATTTTATTTGTAAATGCAGTTTTATTATTCTCAACTTTAAGATTTACCCATTTACAAACAAACTTGAGTGAATCGTTCTGTAATAATGCGCCTGGGAGAAATTGAGCTTCTGTTAAAACTTGAAATCCATTACATATTCCAATTACGGGTCTTCCATCTTTCAACATTATTTTTGCTTCATCAATTGCTGGGCTATGAGCAGCAATAATTCCTGCTCTCAAATAATCTCCAAATGCAAATCCTCCTGGTAATATTACTCCATCATATTTCTTTTCTTTAAAGTGATTATGCCATATTAAATCAGCTTTGACATTAATTACATCATTTAGAACATGTATAGTATCTAAATCGCAATTTGCACCAGGAAATTGGATTACAGCTATTTTAATATTCATAATTTCGATACTTTCAAAATAGTTAGATTTTGAGTTACTGGATTAAAAATTCGTAGGTCATTACACATTTTTTCTACTATTTCCTTAGCCTTATCTTCATCAGCAGCTTTGAGATTTATTCTTAAAAATTGTCCTGAGCGGACATTAAAAACCATGTCATAACCCTTTTTCGCTAAAAGATCTTTTTGGATAGTAGCACCAACAGGGTCTTTTGCAGCTGGTTTATTCATTAAGGTTATTTCTACTTCAAATTCTTGGGGAGCCATTTGTAAAAAGAGAAGGTGTATATATTTTTATTAATTCTTATTAACTTAAAAATAATGCCTATCGACAAAAACGGCAAGAATATGTTTTACTTTAACTTAAATTGAGTTATTAGACTCACACTAAAATTTAAATTTCATAGGAAAAAAAAGATATGCTAAAAGTTAAGCAAGAGAGTATTAACAAAAAGCAATGATTAGTAATTCAGCAAAGTTATGTAATGTATCATACATAAAATAAACTATTAATTACGGCAAGCAATAAAGCCAATAAACCAAATAATAAGGCATATTTACTTCGTTTGGGTATAAAAGTTCCTTTAAGATTTTTACCTTTTTCTCCTTTATAACTATCAAGATCTAAGAATAAGTAAGCAAAACTAAGGATAAATAATATAAAATCTATAACTAAAAGAATTAAATCAAACATGATACGGTAAAATACTCCAAATTACTATTTAAATTTTTTTAAATTCTATAAATAATTGGCTTCCTTTAAATTTTCATAAATTCTTTTTTTTACATCTATAACTTCTGGTTTAAATTCTAATCCAGTAATCTTTTCATAACTTCGCATATATCTTTTTGCTAACTCTATTTTTATATCCTCAGAAATTGGAGGAATATCTTCATTCGGTTTAATGTCAGGAAAGATTTCAGGGTACGTTTCCATGAGCCATCCTCTAAAGATTTCTTTGTCTAAAATTTCGGGATCCTCTCCATTTTCAAATTTTTTTCGATAACTTTCAAGGATCCAGAATCGAGATGAATCTTGAGTATGAATTTCATCAATAACCATTAATTCTCCCTCTTTTAATCCGAATTCATATTTTGTATCAACTAAGATTAAACCATTCTTTTCACAAAACTCCCGTCCGAATCTAAATAATTTAAGTGCAGCTTCTTCCATTTCCTCATATATCTCTTTATCAACCGCTCCCATTTTTAGAATCTCTTCTCTCGAGAGGTATATATCATGTCCCGTCTCTGCTTTTGTAGATGGTGTTAGGATTATATCATCAAATTTCTGATTCTTTTTCATTCCCTTGGGAGGCAATATTCCTGATGTCGGCTTTCCTATTTTATAATCACGCCACATACTTCCAGTTAAATATCCTCTCACAATAACTTCAACTGGAATTGTCTTACATTGATGAACAACAGCTACATTTGGATCTGGGACATCAATTAAGTGATTTTTGACAATATTTTTAGTTTTTTCAAACCAGAAAGCTGAAACTTGGTTTAACATTTGTCCTTTAAATGGAATTGTAGTAATTACCCTATCAAAAGCACTCAGACGGTCAGTTGCAATGATAATTCTTATGCCTTTTTTTATATAATTATCTCTAACTTTTCCCCGGTATAACTCCCCTAGATTAGGAAAATTTGTTTCCTCTAAAGTGTATTTTAATTGTTCCTTAATTATGTTTTTAATATTCATAGCAACCATGTTAAATAGTAATAGGAAAAATCCATAAAAATTCTTATTATTAATAATAAAATGATTTATACTTCAATCTACATCTACTAAACTCCCACATTTATTACATTTTTTTGCCCCTCGGAACAAACGATTATTACATTCAGGACAATGATATCTCTTTTCCTCCTCCTCAACCCATTTTTCAGTTCCTAATGCTTTCCATTGAGGTATTGCTCTAAGAATAACTTTTTTCCCAACAGGTACTGGAAAATGTTCTATAAATTTACAGGGAAAATCACTACATTGATAGCAAGCATCAAATCCTTTACTTTTCACACAATCTCTAATAGAACATATCTTACAATATCCGAAAATATCCTCTTCCTTTTCTGAGAGACAACCCCTACATTTGATGTCATCTACAGTTTTAGAAAAAGGTTTATAGACATCTACTAATATTTTTTTAAACTTTAAATTATTCTCTTGATCAGCAATATGTATAGCACACACCCTACAATACAAACCGCACGGAGCTAAAAGAGCTTCATTTATACTAGTCATTTTAAATTCTAATATTATTATTTTTTATAATATATTCCATTATTAAATTCCTTACTTGAATACTTTTTTTTATTTTTTTCCATTTTTCTTATAAATACTTGGCTTAGATCTAAATCTAATGCGTTTATTAGACTTATAAGATAAATAAAAACATCAGCAATTTCATCTGACATATTTGTTAATAAGTTCTCATTATTGTAAATATCCTCTTTCGTATAGTCTTTAAATAATAATAATTGAGATAATTCTCCCGCTTCGCAATTTATAGCTTGGACTAAATTTTTAGGTGTATGATATTTGGTCCAATTACGATCTTCAACAAAGTGTTTCACTTTTTTTTTAAAAAATGAAATTGAAGTGTCTTTATCATTATATTGATCATTTATATTCATAGTAATTCAATTTGATAGGATTTAGTGAAATTTATATAATATTCACTTAAATTTTCTAATAAAATCACATATCAATTGGTTAACAACTTCGGAGCGTTG